>CAYZRZ010000021.1:0-20194 GCA_964480995.1 uncultured Christensenella sp. | reverse complement strand
CCTCCATAAGCGACTCCGCCGCCCGGCGGGCCGGGGAAGGCGAGCTAAGCCTGCTGCGGCATATGCGGCTGGCCCGCCGGGCGGCGGAGTCGCTTATGGAGGCGGAAGCCGCCCTGAAGCGCATGGAGCCGCTTGATCTTGTTGCCATCCATCTGCATGAGGCACTTTACGCGCTGGGTGAAGTGACCGGCGAGCAGGTAACCGAGGGGCTGCTGGATAAGATATTCTCCGGCTTTTGCGTCGGAAAATAAGATATCGAGGTTAAAGGAAACAAATCAATGAAAAAAGCATGCGTATTTTTACTGGCGGTCCTTCTGCTGGTCTCCCCGGTTTTCTCCCGCGCGCAGGAGGATATGGTGTTCCCCGATCTGCGCGCCCTGGCCCCTGAGGGGACCTTTCTTCCTGAGGGCGCGCAGCCCCAGTTGACCGAAACAAGCTATAAGAGTGACAGTATTTCTATCAGTATCGAGAAGAGGCGCGAGTACGACAGCGATGTGTATGTCGCCGACATCTACCTGGCCGATGTACAGCATCTACGCCGCGCCTTCAGCCACGAAAAGTGGGGATCCAACGCGCAGAGTCCGGGCATTCTGGTGGCACAGAGCAGCGCGCTGCTTGCCATTACGGGGGATTACTCCAGCCTGTTCGATAAAGGGTTAGTGGTCGCCAACGGAGACATCCTTCGCAAAACAGCCAATGCGCTTCGCCATAATTGCGTCATCTACCCCGATGGGCGGATGGAGACCTACGGGCGCAATGAAATGAATATAAAGAAGGTGCTGGAGGAACCCGTTTGGCAGAGCTTCCTGTTTGGGCCGGAGCTGCTGGGTGACGAAGGGAAAGCCTTTGAAAAATTTGATTCCAAGATCGGCGCGGCTAACCCGCGCAGCGTGATCGGCTATCACGCCCCCGGCCATTACAGCTTTGTGCTGGTGGATGGGCGCAGCGATGAGAACCGAGGCTGGAAGATGGTGCAGCTGAGCGAGTTTATGGAGAGCCTGGGCTGCAAGGCTGCCTATAACCTGGATGGCGGGCAGAGCGCGGTGATGATGTTTATGGGGCAGACGGTCAATGATCCCTATAATGGCGGCCGCGCGCTCAATGATATGGTATATATAGGGGAGTAAGAGGGCGCAGGCATGGAGAAGGGCGGAGGAAATCAGGACATGTCAAAGCGGATGCTTCATAGCCTCGGGAAGATCGTCCATGATGGCTGGTTTGTGGAGGGAGACGAGCAGAGCAATACCTCCCGCCGCGCGCTGCTAAAACACAACGCGATGGCAAACATCATCGCCAACCTGATCGGCGGAAACTTCCTGACAGGTTTGCTGCTGTTGATGCAGGCGGACGATGCCTTTGTGGGATTGATCCCTATACTGACCTTCGCGGGCAACCTGATGCAGCTGCTATCGCCCTATATCCTGGAGCGTTTTGCCAGAAGAAAGCCCATATTGATCGCCGTGCGCGCTGCGATGCACGCGATCAATATTGTATTCATTGCCCTGATCCCGCTGATGCCCGCCGCAACCCATACCCGCCTGATGCTTCTGGCGGCCAGCGTGCTGACCGTCAACATACTGAATGCCTTCTTGAACCCCGGCATGTCCATCTGGCATATCGCCCATATTCCGCCAAGGGTTCGGGTGCAGTTTTTTTCTACGATGCACCTGTTGATCGGTGTGGCCATCGCGCTGTTCAATCTCGTCGGGTCCTTCGTGGTCGACACGTTTAAAACGCAGGGCCAGGAGCTGCTTGGCCTTGAGATCCTGCGCGTCATCGCGCTGGCGATCGCCGTATATGACATCGTGAACCTCACGCGTATCAAGGAACTGCCTTACGTGCAGACCGGCAAGCGCATCAGCCTGAGGGAGCTGCTTGTGAAGCCCTTCCATAACAAGATCTACATGCGCACCGTGCTCGTCATCTTTATCTGGTCGCTGTTTGCCAATATGCCCGGGTCCTTCTATACGGTGTATTTGCTGAAGGAACAGCATGTCAGCTACTCCTATATCAATACGGTGGCCCTGTTCAATGTGGTGGTGCTGATCCTCATGACGCCCGTCTGGCGGAGGATCTATACAAAGCACAGCTGGCTCAAGCCGCTCTCCTTCGCGATGATGCTGTTGTCGCTGCATTATCTGCTGCTGGCCTTCGCTTCCGGCGACCTGTTGTTTTTGTATCCCATCGGCATGATCATCAACTATCTGTGCGTCAGCGGGATCAACCTGGCGTTTTCCAGCGTCGGCTACATCAATATACCGGAAGATAACCAGACCATGTATATCAGCTTCTATGCCACGGCCAACAACCTGGCCGCGCTGGCCGCGGCCACCATTTCAAGAACCTTTGTTTCGGGCCTTGGCGGGCTGCGCTTTCATATTTTCGGCGTGCCTTTCGGGGAGAAGCAGCTGCTGATGCTGATACTGTGTTTCCTGATGCTGGGCGGAGGTTTCGCTGTCCGCTATATTTTCAATAAGAACAAGGGGCAGGGTTACCAGTTCTGATCATCGCCGGCACGATAAAAGCCTGACGCGCCGCGTCAGGCTTTTATCGTGCTGTTTTTACAGTATTTTTCTGTCGTCGCTGTTAAGCTCAGCTTCCGGCGGGAAGGCCGGCTTGGGGCCGCAGTATTCGATCATCTGCTGGTCTGTGAGCTTGAACCATTCCTGCATTTGCACCCAGGCATGCCTCGGACGCTTGCGGATGACATTGCGCAGGCGCTCAATGCGCTGCTCCCAGTAGCGCATGGCGCCGTCCGGGGTGTTGGGCTGGTCTGAAGCAATATTCTTCAGGTTCTGGGCCGCCCAGCGGTCCCAGTGCAGGCGCATTTCCGGCTTGAGGATGCCGTAGCAGATATCAAGCTGCTCCATCATCCTTTCCGTCGTGAAGTACTTGAAGAACTCACCGAAGCGCCGCAGGAAGGTATCGCGCAGCTGATCATTTTCGAGCAGCTTGATAAACAGGGTGTTATCCAGGTCGTCCTGCGCGCCGTGACCTTTGGGGTTGAGCATGTTGCGCACGCCGTTATTGGCGGCCTGGAAGAGGCCGTAATCCATGTCAAAGAGTATCCAGCGCCATTTGCCCCCGGGTACTTTGTAGACGCGAATGTTGCCCGAGTCGGTATTGGCGAAGAACATCTGGAAGGCCAGATAATCCATCAGGTTGTCGATGTCGATATTGTCTTCAAGGAACTGGACGTCAGCCAGGTTGTTTTTGGTGTCCAGCGTTTTGACCTTGTTCATCAGCTCTTTCCATTCCTTGTTGGAGCCGTAGTAAGCCTTGTCATCGGCCTCAATGATGTCCATGTTATCCGCTTCTTCAAGCGGGATCCCCTCATGCTGGGCCACGAAATAGCGGCTGACGCGCTCACGCAGGTTATAGTGCCCCCAGTACTGGCCGTTGATGTAGACGATCACAGGCTGCCAGGCCTGGTTGATGACGGTGGTGTCCGTGATCTGGTTGATCAGGCGGCTTTGCAGGCCGTCGATCAGGCGGGTCCAAACGGCGTCGTTGCCGCTGACGCGCAGCACCAGCGATTTGTATTGCTCAAAGGGCCTGTCAGGGAAGATGGGGGCGTTGAAGTAGCGCTCGCCCAGGCCGGCCTTGGCGACCAGCTTCAGTGACTTCTGCGGCATGTCCAGCGAGTACTGGCCGATGATGCCCATCGTTACGCCCTGGCTGAAGACGGTGGCGCTGCCATCAGCCTTGAACATTTCGGCGTAGGCCTGCCGACGCTCCTTGCCGTGCAGGCGGTAAACGGGGGTGGGGCGGCGGAAGGGGATGCTGTCATAAGCCGCCAGATTGATCGGCGTGCCATCCTCGTTGAGACCCGCCGCGAATATGCCTGTCTCGTTGTTCCACAGCTCCCAGGGGTCGATGACCAGCGATACGACCGGCAGGGTAAAATAGGTTTTCATGATGTAGCTGGCTGTCACGGTCTGGGAGGGCTGCATGCCCGGCATAAACGCGCGCACGCGCAGGGCCGTGGTCGCCATGATCTCGATGGGGCCGGTGTAAGGCTGGCCTTGATCGATGGTGGGGATGCTGCCATCAGTGGTGTAGCGGATCTGGGCTCCCGGCTGTGCCGTGATGCTCAGCACCACGTTATCCTTATACAGGCCGCCTGCCTGGGAGAGAACCGGCCGGGCTGTGAAGCCCGCAAAGCCTGTGCCGTTGGGCTGGCCGGGTGTTGGCGTGTCATAATAAAAAAAGCCGTCCCTCTCCAGTGAGCGGCCGTAGCTTATGCTGAGGGGGATCTCGCTGAGCACCAGCCTGTCCAGCACCCGGCCTTCGGCATCCGAGAAGGTCATCACCTCGCCGCCCATGCGCGCCAGCGCGAAGCTGGCATGAAGGGCAGCGGCGTTTGTGCCCGGGTTTTCGCTTGTATCAAGCATCACCATCTTGTATTCGCCCGGGTAGATAGCGGTTCCCTGAGGAAAACGCCATTTTCTGGGCCAGCTGAGGCTGTCGGACAGCCCGTAGCCCGACAGATCATGTACCTTGTCGGTGGGGTTAAAGAGCTCGACCCAGTCACCGGCTTCCAGGCTCGCCGCGGCGGGGAAGCTGTCATTGCTTGACATCACTTCCGATATATACACACCGATCGGGTTTAGGCTGCGAAGGAAACGGTCCGCCTGGGAGGCACCGGCCGCGTTATTGGGCGCGCCGGGGGTGCCGATATCAAATACGCGCCAGGTATCGCTGTCCGGGTCGCGGCCCCAGCTGCGGTCCGCGGGCACGAGACTGTACTGCACGCGGTCGATCAGCTGGCCTTGGCGGGTGCTGAGCGTCAATATTTCTCCCTCAGCGGACAGTGAAAAGCTGGTGTGCGGGAAACCCTGGGGACTGACGCGGTCCTTGCCTGAGGCAAAGACAAGATAATACCCCTTGGCGGGTATAAAGGCGCCTTCGGGGAACACCCACTTGACAGGTCTGTCGGGGTTGTCGCTCAAGGCTAAGTTATCCAGAGATATGTCCTTGTCGGAACGGTTATACAGCTCGACCCAGTCGCTCAGTTCTCCGTCCTCGTCGCGCAGGCCGGAGCGGGGCGCCGGCATCAGTTCGCTGATCGCGATGTCGCCGGGGGTAACGCCGTACTGCGACAGGTAGCTCTGGTGCCCCTCAGGGGAGTTGGGAAAGCCGGGGGAATAGTAATCCGCTTTCTGGTAAGTGCCGTCTTCCATCAGGGCATAGGATTCATTGGAGTTAAGCGTAGGCAGCTTCAGGTCCCGCAGCACGTGCCCGTTTGGATCAAACACATAGATTTCGGTGCCGATGCTGCTCAGCTTGAACTTGGCGTGGTAGGGACCGCCCGGATCGTTGGCGTTGAGGTCATCGCAAAAAACAATGACCCGCTCACCGGGCTTCAGGATATGGGCGGGAAATATAAATTTGGCCTTATCGGGACGGTTTGACAGGGTAATGTCCAGCAAGTCTATATCCGTATCCCCTTGGTTTGCCAGTTCCAGCCAGTCGGCAAAGTTTCCGCCTTCATCGGGATAGGCGCTGGCGTTTGCGCTCATTGCCTCGCTGATCACCAGGCCCTCGTAGACGGAAACTACCTGTCCCTGGGCGTTGACGTTCAGCGCCGATTTGGTCGGCTCGCTGGGTGAGATGATAATCAGCACGGCCAGGACAATGACAAACAAGACCAGCAGTCTGAGGTTTCTCGCCTGTCTGCGGCCGCGTCTGGGGGTTTTTCGGGGATTGGAACGCATCATACAACTCCTTTTAAACAGCTTGATGCAGGGAGACCCTGAAGCTATTGCAGTATAACATGGCAGAAAAGAGAAAGCGACTATATGTTACGGAAAGTTTACATACTGATACGGCTCAGTATCAGCGAAAGGTACTCATCGGCGATATCACGGGCTGTGTGCATGTACAGCATTCGGGTGCCCACGGCATCTTCCGCCTCGTTAAAGACAAGCCTGCCCTGATGGTAGATGAAGTCTATTCCTATCAGGCCGGTATCAAAGTGCCTGAGCACCCGGCTGACATAATCGCGCAGTTCATCCGTCACCGGAACGGGGGAGGAACCGCCGCCAAGACCCACATTGCTGCGGAAATCGCTCTCCTGGAAACGCAGCATCGCGGCGATGATCTGATTGCCCAGCACATAGACCCGCAGATCCTTCCCCGGCTCGTCGCACAAGGGCTGCACGACCAGCGTGTCCGGGCTGATCGCTTGGACAGCCTCCTGAAATTCCCTGACGTCACGGGCCAGGCGGACAGCGCGCCCCCCGCAGCCGTGAGCGCCTTTGACAACGACGGGATATGGGAAGGGGTTCAGGAATGCCGAGGGGGTCAGAAAGGCCGTTGGCATCATGGGCAGTTCACCTGCCAGCAGGCTGTGCGTTTTCTGCTTGTCATTGCAGATATCGGCCACTTTGGCGTTGTTGAAACAGGGGATGCCCATCCGCTCGAAATGAGCGCTGAGCAGGGGATAGGGCGCGCGCATCACGGCGAAATCCGGACGGGCGTCACAAAGACCGAGCATTAAAAAATGCTCCCCCTCCCGAACGCCCCAGCTGATCTCCTGCGCTGTCACCAGGGCCAGCGTGATCCCTTGCTTGCGCGCGGCGCACATCCAGCGGTCGATAAAAAAGCGGTTTCTGTCTATATTGCCTCCATCGTAGATCAGCCAGCCTGTCATGCAAGGGCCTCCTTCAGCCGGGCAATGATGTAATCGGCGGGATTGATGCCGCACAGTTCCCTCAGGGCAGCAAAATGGGCGTTGGAGTTGACCTCGCACAGCAGCGGCCCATCCTTTGATATCAGCAGATCCACTCCACCGAAATCCAGTCCCAGCCTTTCGCAGGCTGACAGGACGATAGCGGATTCCTCGGAACTGACCTCATGCCTGAGGGCCGAACCGCCGCCGGCGATATTGGCCCGAAAATCTCCCGCGAGGTTCACGCGTTCCATAGCCGCGATCACCTTCGCGCCCACGACATACAGCCTCAGATCCCGGCCGGCACTTTCTTTGATAAATCGCTGGAACAACACAGGCTCGCCCGCCATCGCGCGTACGCGCTGGGCCGCCTCATCAACCGTATGCGCCAGGAATACCTGGGCGCCGAAGGATCCGCAGCCCGCCTTGATCACAAAAGGCAGCCCGAGGCGCAGCGCCGCGTCTTCCACAAAATCAATCCGCGTGTAGCCAACATTTCCAAAGGTGAAAGGGCACAGCAGGGTATCGGGCATCGGGATGCCCTGATCCTTCAGATGAAGCCAGGTCAGCGTTTTATCATCGCAAAGGCGGATGGCTTCTGAAGGGTTAAACAGCCGCAGGCCTCTGGACTCAAGCGTTTTCGCCAGGCGCTGATCCTTATCCCAAAACAATGCAGCCGGGGGCAGGAATGCAAAACTATCCTGCTTTAAAAAATCCGCGTTTGTGCGGTGCGACAGCGTGATGCCCTGCCGCAGGGCAGCCTCCGTGAGTGTCTGCCGCAGGCCTTCAGTCGCCTCTGACCTCCAGAAGGCATTATCGATGTAAAGGGCTTCCTTCAATGTGATACCTCGCTTGTTTTGCATGCTGTCGCTTGCGGAGTTGCAAAGACCATGCTATGATAACAATTAGCTATGAAATCTTGAAAGGTGATGCTAATGGACTTCTTAAACTCCTTCGACTTCTTGGCGTTCAGACCGATCAGCAATCTGGATGTCATGCTGCGGGTGCTGTTTGCGCTTGTTGTCGGCTTCATTATCGGCGTTGAGCGTGAGTATAAAAGCCGCCCCGCCGGGCTGCGCACCCATGTGCTGGTCTGCCTGGGCGCCTGCTCCATCGCCTTGCTTGAAAGCCTACAGCTGCATACCAGCATTGTCAATGCCAGCAGCAATCTGAGCGTCAGCATCACCATCGGGCGCATGTCCGCGCAGGTCATCAGCGGCATCGGTTTTCTTGGCGCGGGCACCATTTTTACCGCGCAAAAGAAAATAACAGGCCTCACCACCGCGGCCGGCCTGTGGAATGTGGCCTGTCTTGGCCTGATGATCGGCTTTGGCTATTACTGGCTTGCGTTTGGCATCGCCATACTGGTCATCCTGGTGCTTTTCCTGCTGGGGCGCTTTATCCGCATCAACACGGTCAAGCATGTGGAGGTCAAGTTCGTCAACAGGGCTGAGTCCATCAAGTTCATCAACGATTATTTCTCAGAGATCGGCGTGCTGGTGCTGGATGTCGACTTCCATGTGGAAACACTTAAAAGTGTTGATAACAAAAGCCTTTATACCAACATATATACCCTCAGGCTTCCCGGCCGGGTAAACTATACCGATATCATCACCAAGCTGTCGGAGAGCGCTTTTATCCATACGGTGCGCACCAGGAGCATATAGAGCTCAAGGTTTCATAAAAGAGGGAGCGATGAATGATGAACTGCTCCCTCTTTTATATCTTAATACAGCTTATTTTTCAAGCGGTTCAGGTTTTAGGTACAAGGTATTTCCGCCCAAAAACTCGCGCAGGATGCTCAGCGGGGGGATCTCATTCATCACAGACAGATCAACCGGCAGCATGTAGTGGAGGATCTTCAGCAGACGGCTGCAGCGGATGTAGTTGGGGTCATCCTTCGGTACGGCCCGCAGGATATCATAGGCGATGGTTCGGAAGAAGGGCAGCTCGTAGTGCAGCGCGGAATTGAATACGATGTCGGCTTCCTCCTGATAGGGAAAGATCCACTTTTCCTCTCCCTTGCGCACGCTGTCCCACATGGCAAGCGTATCCTCCGGCCTGGTGCCGCGGAACTGCTTGTCACGTACCAGGCGGCGCAGCAGACGCGCGTCCGTCGTACGGATGCGGTTGTGGTTATCAAGATTTACGCTGGTCAGCTGGCTGATATAGATCAGGCAGGTCAGCCGGCGCTCAAAGCCTTCATGAAGGGCGGGGTTGAGCGCGTGAATACCTTCAATGATCAGAGGCTGATCAGGCGAAACGCGTGTGGGAACATAGCGTTCCTCGCGTCTTTTTGTTTGGAAGCTGAACCGGGGCATCAGCGCCTCTTCGCCTCGCAGCAGCTGTCCCAGGCATTCTCTGAAGTAATCAACATCCAGCGCGCTCAGCGCCTCGAGGTCCGGCTTTCCGTCCGCTTCAAGCGGCAGATCATTGCGGTCGATGTAAAAATCATCCAGCGAGATGATCATGGGCCTGAGCCTGTTCACCCGCAGATGGATGGCGAGCCGGTTGGCAAAGGTTGTTTTACCGCTGGAGGAAGGACCTGCAATGAAGACGGCGCGGGCATCGCGGTTGACAATATCCTGCGCGATCTCTGACAGCGTTTTGTCATGCAAGGCTTCGTTGACGCGGATCAGCTCCCGGATATCCCCCTTCTGGATCAGGGTGTTCAATTCCGCCACCGTGGAACAGCCGAGCCTCCGGCACCAGTCGCTCGACTCCCGGTGGACGGCCATGTGCTTGGGAAGGCTGTAATATGGCGCGGGCCGTGAAGGATCTTTGGCGTCCGGCATCAGGGCGACCAGGCCGGGGGCATGCGAGCGCAGATCAAACACGGGTGTATAACCGGTGCTGGGCAGCATCGCGCCGTAAAAATACTCATATTCACCGTCGAGCTCATAAACATCAAAATAATTGTATGGGCGGTAGGCCAGCAGCCTCGCCTTATCCTCGCTGCCTTTTTGCCTGAAATAGTCGATGGCTTTTTCGCGCGTCCACCTGTGGCGGTAAAACGGCAGATCGCAGGAGATGATATGGCGCATTTCGCGCTCAATTTCCCCGATGTCAAAGGATGTCAGGCGCAGATTGTCAAATTCCACATAGACGCCCTGCCCAAGCGAATGCTCGATCAAGGGATCGGCACCCGGAAAACAACGCTTGGCAGCCAGAAGGAATACAAAACGCAGGGAACGCTCGTAGATCCGGCGTCCCTCTTCATCCATATAAGTGATGGGGGACAGCGCCGCGTCCCGGTCAAGAGTGGCGCACAGTTCGTGTACCCGGCTTCCCTCAAACGCGCCCATCAGGCTGCCGGGCGGGATCTGCGGCAGCAATATCTCCAGCGCCTGGGCGACCTTAACCGGCGCGTTAAATTTGTGGCTTTTTCCTGAAACAGTGATCGTAAAGGACATTGGTTTACCTCCATCGCTGGGCTGTGGCCTTCTGCTGCCATTGCAAATGCTTGGTGACGACATAGGCCGGGTTCTGTTCGTCTGAAATAACGATCTTGCGTCTGGCGATCAGTTCCTGTTTTTCATTGGTGTCAAAAGCCACCTGGACGTACATCAGGCCGTGATCGGGGCAGTCGGCCAGGGCGGTGCGTATCCCGCGCTGCAGGACATAGCCCTCCATCACGCGGCCTTTCTTGCCGCAGACAGGACAGGGAATCAGCTTGCCGAAGCTGCTTGCATAATACCCACGCTCGCTCTTGACCAGCTTCTCGTCGCCGGTTTCACGCTTGCCCGAACGCGTCTTGCCCAGCTGGCGGGCGGCTTCCGGGTGGTTGAAAATGGCCGCGGCATCCGGAAAGCGCTGATAGACCAGGGCGGTATAATAGGCGTCATCCACCGCGTTATGAAAGGGATGCTCGTCGCTGGCTTCGATGCCGTAAAAACTCAGCGCGGCGGACAAGCCTTTGCGGTCCTTTCCGCCCTCATTGACCGCGCAGTACAGGCTTTGCAGGTCATAAAAAGGCGGGAGGCTGCACTTGGATTTAAAGAAATCAAGGTTCTGCTGGAATACGGAAATATCGTCGCTGCCCCAGGTCAACAGCACAGCGTCCTCTCCGCACCAGTCAAGAAACTCTTTAAGCGCCTCCTGAAAGCCGGGAGCGTCCGCCAGATCCTCCTGTGTAATGCCGGTGATTCGGCGGATGCGCGGATGCAGCTTCATATAAAACTGCGGCGTGATCAGGCGGCTGAAAGAGCCCCTCATCCTTCTGTGTTCGTCAAGCTTGATAGCGCCGATCTGAATCATTTCAAACATCAGCCTGTCACCGACGCGGCGAAAGGCGCTGCTTTGGTGGCTTAATGGCTGGTTCCATTCCAAATCAATGACGATGTAATGCACGTGTCAGGCGTCTCCTGTGTTTAATACTTGATCAATGCGCTGCGTGATGACCGGCCAGCGCGCCGGTTGAAAATGCTGCCTGAAGGTTGAAGCCGCCGGTGTATGCGTCCACATCCAGCACTTCGCCCGCGAAGTAAAGCCCCGATACCTTTTTTGACTGCATGGTGGAAGGGTCGACATCCCTGACGTCGACACCCCCGCGCGTGACCACCGCCTCACTGATCGGGCGGGGCCGCGTGAGACCTATGGGCAGCTTTTTGAGGGTGCCGATGATCTGCCTGCGCTCCTGCGCGCTGATCTGGCCTGACTGCTTGCGGGGATCGACGGGGCATACCATGGGGAAGGCGGCGGCCAGCGAGGAGGGCATCAGCTGGGTGAGTACGCCGGACAGATGCTTTTTTCCCGCCTCCTGCAGGAGGCTTTTCAGGCGGGCGTCCAGCTGTTCCAAACTTACGGCGGGCTTGAGATCGATAAAACAGGTGACCGTGCCGCAATCTATCCCCGCCAGGTGGCTGCTCATGCTGAGTACCAGCGGGCCTGTGATGCCCCAGTGCGCGAAGAGCAGTTCACCCTGCTGGGAAAACAGCGTCTTTTTGCCCGCGCGTGCTTCCAGAACAACATTTTTGAGCGACAGGCCTTGCAGGGGCCGCGCCCATTCGTCCGAGGTTTCGTAGGAGATCAAGGTCGGGAGGGTCTCGGTCACCCTATGGTCAAGCGCTCTCGCCAGCACATAGCCATCTCCGGTGGAGCCGGTCACGGGATAGCTGAGGCCGCCGGTGGCGATGATCACGCTGTCAGCTTCGAAGCGGCCGCCGCCCTCGGTGACGATGATGAAAGCGCCTGAGGGATCTGTTTCAATCGTCTGCACCCGCTCCCGCAGGCGTATGTCCGCGCCTTCGGTGCCGCGGGTGAGGGCGCGGGTTACGTCCGAAGCCTTCTGAGACACGGGGAATACACGGTTGCCGCGTTCCACCATCGTATCACAGTTTAGCTCCCGCAGCACATCCCGCAGGCCTTCGGACGGCAAAAAGCGGAGCGCAGCGTAGAGAAAACGCGGGTTGCGGGGGACGTTTGATAAAAAATCCTCTCCCTGGGCGGCGTTTGTCACATTGCAGCGCCCTTTGCCGGTGATGTATAGCTTTTTGCCAAGCTTTTCATTGCGCTCAAGCAAGGTGACCCGTGCCCCTTCCCGCAGGGCGAACAGGGCGGCCATCATGCCGGCCGGGCCGCCGCCGATGACGGCGACGCGCTTAGGTTTTTCCGGCATATACACGATAGGCGTCCCAAACCGATTCCATCTGCGCGAAGTTGTGGTTGAGCGTTTCGCGCTTGAGGTTGCCCAGGGCGGCGATCAGCGCGTTGATCAGAGACATCGGCGCCGCCAGCGAGTCGGCAAAGGAGGTCATGTCTGTGCGCGCTGCCAGGCAGAGGCTGGCTACTTCATGCAGGGGGCTGAGGGGGCCGTCGGTGATGCCGATGACTTTCACGCCGCGGGACTTGGCAAACTGCATGCATTCCAGCGTGCGGTTGGAGTAGCGGGGGAAAGAGATGGCAATCATCACATCGCCGGGCTTGACGCGGGCGATGGTCTCGAAGGTGTCATTGACCGTGCTTGATATCACGCGCACGTCATCAAAAATATAGCGCAGATAGTAGCCGAAAAACTCACTCAGCGGAGCCGCCGAGCGCAGACCCAGCAGATAGATGGCGCTGGCCTTTGAGATCTCCTCCACCACCTGGGAAAACACCTCTTTGTCCATCCCTTCAATGGTGGCGCGGATGTTTTGCATATCGGTCCTCAAGACTTCAACGGGCAGTTCCTCCGCCGTAAGGTCGTTTGAGATGGACAGGCGCTGGGCGGGCGTGAGGCGGTGGCGAACGATCTCCTTGAGCGCACGCTGCATTTGGGGATAGCCCTCGTACCCGCAGGCATTGGCAAAGCGTACCACCGTGCTTTCAGAGATGCTGACCACCTCGCCCAGACGGGCCGCGGTCATAAAGACTACCTTGTCGTAGTTTTCTTCGATAAAAGCCGCGATTTTGCGATGGCCCTTGCTCAGCCGCTGGCCGGACAGGTTGAGCTGATTCATGATAGGCTGGTATTCTTCCATAGCGGTCAATCCTCTCTTGTACCCAGCATGCCTTCAAACAGGTGGTTGTTATCCGTGAAACCGCCTACGAAGGTGCAGGTAATGTAACCCTGTTCGCATAGGTCGATATCTGTTCCCGGCTTGACCGCCTCAGTCTCAGCGCCCGCCTCGATCCAGAAATAGGGGACCCCGCGGGGGTTGACGCGCTGTACATAACGGTCCATGAAGAAGCTGTCGGAGATCGGGCAAAGCCTGGCGCCCTTCAGCTGTTCGGGGGGGATGGCCTCAGCGTTGATGTTCAGGAAGGACAGCCGCGGCATGCTCCTTTCCTTGAAATAAGGGAGCAGATCAAGCGCGAAATCGGCCAGGTTTTCGATCATCTCTTCGGTCGCGCGCACCCCAATGGACAGCGCCATGGAGGGGATGTTGAGCATGGCGGCCTCCCTGGCCGCGGCGGCCGTGCCCGAGTAGTACAGGGCGGTGCCCAGGTTGGTCCCGTCATTGATGCCCGACAGGCAAAAGTCTATCGGTTCATCCTCAGCCAGGTAGCGGCCCAGGCGCACGCAGTCCACCGGGCTTCCATCCACCGCGAAGGCGCGGGCGCCTGCCAGTTCGTAGGGCTTGGCCATCATGGACTGGTTCAGCGTCAGGCGGTGGCTCATAGCGCTTTGCTGTGTGGCAGGGGCTGATACTGTGACGCGGTGGCCGCGCTTGACGGCTGCCGATGCCAGAATCCGGATGCCGGGTGAAAAAATGCCGTCATCGTTTGAGATCAAAATGTGCATGAAAAATCATTCCTTTCAGGTTGGCGGGGAATCCGGCTTCACGTGAAGGCGGATGTTTGAAAAAAGCGTTGTGGCGATGGTCAGCGACAGCGCGATCGCGCCGATGCCCGTGGCCGTCTCCACCCCCGTGGACAGCGCCATTGCGAAATTGTCTTGCGCGATGTACATGATCGTGCGGTAGAGACCGAGGCCGGGCACCAGCGGGATGATCGCGCTGACTAAAAACAGTGTAGTCGCCATCCGGGTCACCCGGGCGGTCAGTTCGCAAAGCAATCCAACGGCCAGCGATGCTACAAAATAGGCCATGGCTGTCTGCCCCATCAGCAGGAAGATCACATAGCCGTTCACGCCGATCAGTGAGGTAAACACCATGGTCCGCTTGGGCTGGCGCAGGAGCCAGCCGAAGGCGGCAGAGGCAAACATGGCGGCGAGGCATTGGATCAATACGGTCATTGCGTCTTTCAGCTCCTACAGCATCAGCGCGATGGCTACGCCGGCCGCGATCAGTACGGCGCTCAGCAGCGCCTCGGTGGTTCTGGCCATGCCGCTGACCAAGTCGCCGCGCATGGTATCACGCACAGCGTTTGTGGCGGCAAGACCCGGCAAAAGCGGCATGATGGCCCCGGTGATGACAGGCTCCTGACTCCCGCCGAACAGGGTGATCAGGGCCAGCGTGGCCGCGGATGCCGTAAATCCTCCCGCTATGCTGATCAGGGTGGCCGGGGCGCGCAGACGCGAAAGCAGAGGCGATACGCACTGTACCAGCGCGCCGGCGACAGCCGCCAGAAAAAACTCGAGCAGCCCGCCGCCGAACATCACGGAAAAGAAACCCGCGGATACGGCAAAAGCCAGCACCTTCATGCGCATGGGGGGTACCGGAGCCTCGCGCAGCGCGCGCAGGGAACTGAGCGCCTGCGCGGCGTCCATGCGGCCCTCTACGCTGGCGCGGGAGATACTGTTGACATCATCCAGCGTTTGCAGCTGGATGCTGCGATCCTTTACCCGCTTGATGCGCGTCAGGCTCTGTCCGTCATCCGTCAGGGCGTGTAGTGTAAAACCGGTGGGAAAGCAAATAATCTCGGTCCTTAAAAGACCGAAGGCTTCGCACATGCGAATGGCGGTCTCCTCTGCCCGGTAGATCTCTCCGCTGCATTCCAAGATGGTCTGCGCAGCCAGTGAAGCTGCATCCATTGCCAGCTGTGTCCGCAAATCCCTCCGCCCCTTTCAATACGCTAAGATACCACATTTGGGCTATTGGGTAAAGCAATACAATGAATAAATGCTTGCGCCGGAGAGCGCGCGGGGCTATACTTCCAGACGAGGTGAATGCAATGAACAGGCAGGCAGCAATCAACATCCCCGGACAGCCGAACTCCGACGCGGGGCTCCTGAAAGCGGTAGCCATGGTCACGATGCTGATCGATCATGCCGGGGTCATCTTTTTTCCCAGCGTGATAGAATTGCGGGTGATCGGCCGGATCGCCTTTCCGCTTTTTTGCTGGGGCGTGGCTGCCGGTGCCGTGCATACAAAAAGCCTGCCCAAATACGCTCTGAGGCTATTGATCGGCGGGCTGATCGCCCAGCCTTTTTATATGCTGGCGTTGAATCACACCATCAGGGAATGGAACGTCATGGCCACCCTTTTGCTGGGTCTGCTTGCGATCATCGGCATCCGGAAAAAAGTGTGGTTTTCCCATATCTGGGCTCCGCTCATCTGCCTGGGTCTGGCGGCCACGCAGCAGATGGATTATGGCTGGCGCGGCGTTCTGCTGATCATCCTGATGTACCTGGCACGGGATTCCCGGGACGCGCTTGCCGCGCTGATGGTGTCCTTCTGCCTGTTCTGGGGGTCGGGATCCGGTGAGGTAACGAGGCTGTTTGGCGTCCAGATCAAGCCGCAGCTTGAGCTGGGCAGTCCATTCTATCCTGTGGTTACAATGTTTTTTTCCATGGTGCGCCTGCAGGCGCTGGCCATCCTGAGCCTGCCCTTCATGTATCTTCATACAAATACGGGAATCCGCGTGCCCAGGTGGCTTGGCTACTCCATGTATCCCGGCCATTTGCTCATCCTATGGCTGATCAAGCTGGCGGTTGGGTAGAGCCGGATGGCTGTATGGTGTGATTTGTAAAATTCCTGTATAATAAAAATCTATTATTGTTTGGAGGTAAAGCTTTGCGCAAATCTGTCATCAGCTTTGTACTTGCCTGCCTGGTGCTTCTCCCCCTGACAGCCCCGGCTGAGCAGCCGCTTGTCATGGCGGGGTATGAGGACCAGGAAAGCTACAGGCTATGGTCTGAGAACCTTTTTTTCAAACGGATGGAACAGCTGACCGGCCTCGTTTTTGAGTACCGCCAGGCGCAAAGTGCCGACGGCTGGGCGAAAACGAAGGCCGGGTTCTACAGCGGGGAAGCGGATCTTCCCCAGGTACTGTTCAAGGCGGAGCTGAGCCCGGCGGAAACGATCGACATGCTCGACGCCGGCATCCTGATCGACCTGGCGCCGCTCATTGAGGAAAATGCCCCCAACCTGCACCGGCTGCTCCGGGACAACCCGGACATCAAAGCGGCTGTCACGCTGCCCGGCGGGCGCGTCGGCGCGCTGCCTTACATCAACCTGACGCCTTCACAGAATTGCCTGTGGATCAATCAGAGCTGGCTTGATGAGTTGAAGCTCGACATGCCCTCCACGGCAGAGGAACTGGCCCGGGTGCTTTTGGCCTTCAAAACAGGCGATCCCAACCGCAACGCGAAGGCGGATGAGGTGCCGCTTGCTTTTCTTGGCGCCTATGACCTCAAGTATCTGGCCCATGCCTTTGGCCTTGCCGCCAACGATTTCAATGTGTATGCCGCTGACGGGCAGGTTAAGTTTATGCCCATGGACCCTGCCTTCCGTGATTTTATCGCTTGGCTGCGTGATATGTACCAGCGCGGGCTGCTTGACCGGGAGGGTTTCACCACGGCCGACACGCTGCGCAGGGTGACCGATGAAAAGCAGGCGATGCGCTATGGCGCTCTGATCGCTCCCCTGCCTACCTATATCCTGCCTGCCGCCTGGACGGATCAGTATGCCGTGGTGCCTCCCTTTGTCTATGAGGGCAGGCGGGTTTACCGCAGCATCTCTCCTCGCGCGACCCCTGGCACCTTTGCGCTGACAAAGGCCTGTGAGGATCCTGCCCGGATGCTCCGGTGGGTGGACTTTCTCTACACCGCCGAGGGGGCCATTCTGGCTTCCTCCGGTCAGGAGGGCGTTGATTTCCTGGTGGACGGCGACGGCACCTGGCGCAAGACGGAAGCCGCTTCCCAGCAGAGTTTTTTATCCGGCGTATCCATCATGACCGGCACGACGCCTCCCGGCGTGAGCAATGATGACTTTCAGCGCCGCTATCATGATCAGATCGTGCGCAGAGTATCCGAGCAGATCGATATCGTATCGGGGATCGCGCGTGATCCCTTCCCGCCTTTTTCGCTGACCCGCGAGCAGGAGGAGCAGATTGCCCCTTTGCAGCAGGCGCTTGGCCGCTATGTGGATGAGAGCATCGCGCGTTTTGTGATCGGCGAGTGGGAGACCAGTGACGAGCGCTTTGCTCTGTTTGAGACGGAGCTTCAAAGCCTTGGCCTTGAGCAGTTCCTGTCTTTCTGGCAGGCAGTGCTCAATGACATTCCGGAGGATGTACGATGAACTATACCAATCTGCTGCGCGAGCTGCAGTCACCCGAGAGTATGAACCGTCTGGCCAGGCTGTACGGTCACCGCGAGGGCACCCTGGTCAGCCAGGTCAGGCGCTACAATGCCATTATCAAGCTGCATAAAGATATCTTCCAATCCGAAAAACCCCTGTATGTGATCAGCTCCCCCGGCCGTACGGAGATCATTGGCAACCATACCGACCATAACCGCGGCAAGGTACTGGCGGCTGCTGTCAACCTGGATATCCTGGCTGTTGTGACGGCGAGGGAAGACACGTTGGTCAACCTGCACAGCGAAGGGTACCCGCCTATAACGGTTGATCTTCAGGATTTGTCGGCCAATGCCGCGGATGAAGGCACATCGGCAGCGCTGATCCGAGGCGTGGCTGAGGGCATGGTGAAGGCAGACTATCAGGCCGGCGGTTTTGACGCGGTCGTTACGTCGGACGTGCTGGGCGGCAGCGGGCTGTCCTCTTCCGCCGCCTTTGAGGTGATGGTGGGCTGCGTGTTCAATACCCTGTACAATGACGACAGGATGGACAGCGTCCGGCGGGCCAAGATCGCCCAGTATGCCGAGAATGTCCACTTCGGAAAGCCCTCCGGCCTGATGGACCAGATGGCCAGCAGCGTGGGCGGCATGACAGCCATTGATTTCAAGCAGGATGAGCCCAAGATCGAACCGCTCAGTTTCAGCTTTGACCAGACCGGCTATGCCCTGATTGTCGTGGGGACCGGCGGAAGTCACGATGATCTTACATCCCAATACGCCGCCATCAGAGAAGAAATGACTGCGGCGGCCGCCTGCTTTGGTGAAGAGACCCTGCGCGCCGTTCGCCGGGAGGAATTCTACCGCGCCATCCCGCAGGTCAGGGAAGCCTGCGGCGACCGGGCTGTGCTGCGCGCGATGCACTACTATCAGGAGAATGAGCGCGTCACGCTGGCGGTGGAGGCCCTGCTTGCCAATGATCTGGACAGTTTCTTCACGCAGATCAACGCCTCGGGCCGCTCAAGCTGGCAGCTGCTTCAAAATATCTCGCCTGAAAAGGGAGATCAGCCCCTGGCCATCGCCCTGGCGCTGGCGGAGGAAACGCTGGGCGGCCGCGGCGCCTGCCGCGTACACGGCGGCGGGTTCGCGGGCACGACGCTCAACTTTGTACCGGATGATTTGCTCCCTTGCTTCGTTAAAAAGCTGGAAGCGGTCTTTGGTTCCGGTTCCTGTCATATCCTGGATGTTCGTTCCGAAGGCGCTGTGCGCGTGTTTTAGGTTTTAGGCTTTAGGCTTTAGGCTTTAGGTTTTTCTTGACACTTTGTTGACACGCCCGCAGGCCGGTGCTATACTCACAGCGAATTGAATACCAAGCAACTTCAGGGCGGGGTGCAAGTCCCCACCGGCGGTAAAGCCCGCGAGCCGAAAGGCTGACATGGTGTGATTCCATGGCCGACAGTATAGTCTGGATGAGAGAAGAACGCGTTTTGCGAATGCGCAGCATCGCCCCTTGAAGTATTTCGAGGGGCGTTTCGATGCCGGAAGCTGCTTGCAAAACACAGGAGGGTTTATGACAAACTCACGCAAGAAACTGATTTCCACCCAGATGATGGTACGGGTAGCGCTCCTTTCCGCCGTTGCTTTCGTTCTCTTCCGCTTTTTTGAGATCCCGATCGTAGGCTTTTACAAGCTGGACCTGAGCGGCATTCCGGTTCTATTGGCCGGCTTTTCAATGAGCCCTCTGGCAGGCATGCTCACGCTGCTTGTCAAGGATCTGCTGGGCCTGATCGGCTCCTCCAGCGGCGGCATCGGCGAGATTGCCGACTTTGCCATGCTTTCCTGCCTGATACTTCCGCCTGTCATCGCCTACCGGAAGAAACGCAACCGCAACACAGTGCTGTTCGGCTTGCTGGCCGGGACCCTGCTGATGATCATTGCAGGCATGCTTCTCAACTACTATTGGTTGATCCCGCTGTATACCGGCGGTTCTGCTGAGGCAATCCAGGGTATCGTCGAGATGTTTAACAATGCTTTGCCCTTCCTGAACATTGATACGGTGCCCAAATTGATCTTGTATGTAACGGGTCCTTTTAATCTGCTGAAGGGTTTGGTCATCAGCATATTCACCTATGTAATCTATCCTTACCTGTCGCCGCTGCTTAAAAAGGGCAGGATCTGAGCGCGAGCCCGGAGAAATACTCGGTGAGAAGGGGACAGGATGAAGGTTTTCGTTGATACGCCGGGCGCGATGCGCGCCCTAGGCGCAAAGCTATCGGAGATGGTGCGACCGGGCGATGTGCTGCTGCTGACAGGCGATATGGGCGAGGGAAAGAGCGAGTTCTGCCGGGGTCTGGCGCGCGGACTGGGCATTACGGGTCCGGTGACCAGCCCCACTTTCACCATTCTTAACGTCTATGAGGAGGGCAGGCTGCCCTTTCATCACTTCGACTGGTACCGCGTGAACGGGGTGGATGAGCTGGTCGAATCGGGACTGGATGAGCAGATCGGCGGAGAAGCCGTGTCGGCCATCGAATGGCATGAACGCGCGCCGGAACTCCTGCCGCGGGACTGCCTTGAAATCATGATCTCAAGCGAGGGAAAGGGGCGCAGCGTCAGCTTTGTGC
>CAYZRZ010000020.1:7435-20648 GCA_964480995.1 uncultured Christensenella sp. | reverse complement strand
CATGAAGACTTGCTCTGCATCACCCTCAGTTACTTTTTATCATGCCTCCTTTACGTTGGCCGACGCTTAAGGCTGCCGGCTGTTCGGGCCGTGAAGGCCGCGTAAAGCAATTATACCCGTTCAGGCCCGGCAGACTCAGCGCTGTTATTGATTCTTCCGGTACCCCGCCGGCCTTCATCATCCCAGGATGCCAAAGTATGGCTAAACCCCTGGAGATTTCAATTAGGTTTGGAATCGGTGTAACCGTCTGCTTGCAAAGCAGAGAATAATCGGCTATCATATAGATGCCGCATGTTGTGTTGGGTCCTGTGCGATTTCATGGTGTGAACCCTGTCAGGTCCGGAAGGAAGCAGCAGTAAGCGCTTAATGAGATGTGCTGCAGGGGTGCCTGACACGGCATGCGGTATTTATATATTGATTTACTGGAGGCGCTTTGAGATGTGGACACTGCCCGAAGCCCTGAACAGGGACCCTGAGGTGATGGAGGCAATCCGCCTGGAGTGCGGGCGGCAAGAGGATCATATCGAGCTGATCGCGTCCGAAAACTTTGTATCTCCCGCTGTGATGGCCGCCCTGGGCAGCCCGCTGACCAACAAATACGCCGAAGGGTATCCCGCAAAGCGCTATTACGGCGGCTGCGAGTATGTCGATCTGGCGGAGGAACTGGCCCGCGAACGCGCCAAAAAGCTCTTTGGGGCGGAGCACGCCAATGTACAGCCTCACTCCGGCTCGCAGGCCAACATGGCCGCCTATTTCGCGCTGCTGAAGCCCGGCGATACAGTGCTGGGCATGAGCCTCAATCACGGCGGACACCTGACCCACGGCAGCCCCTTCAATATCTCCGGCAAATACTTTCACTTTATCAGCTACGGTTTGAAGGAAGAGACCGAAACCATAGACTACGACGCGCTGGAGGCCCTGGCGCTGGAGCACAGGCCGCGCATGATCGTGGCCGGCGCGTCCGCTTATTCCCGCTTGATCGACTTTGAACGCTTCCGCAAGATCGCGGACTCCGTAGGCGCTTACCTGATGGTGGACATGGCCCATATCGCCGGGCTGGTGGCCGCCGGGCTGCATCCCTCGCCCGTGCCCTACGCGGACGTGGTCACATCCACCACGCACAAAACCCTGCGCGGCCCGCGCGGCGGCTTGATCCTCTGCCGGGCGGAGCATCAGAAAGCCATCGATAAGGCCATCTTTCCCGGCATACAGGGCGGCCCGCTGATGCACACGATCGCCGCCAAGGCCATCTGCTTTTTTGAGGCGCTTTCCCCCGGTTTCAATGAGTATCAGGAGCAGGTGATCAAAAACGCCAAGGCCCTGGAAGAGAGCTTCGCCGCCCTGGGTGTGCGCATGGTATCCGGCGGCACGGACAATCACCTGCTGCTGCTTGACTTTGCGGACATTAAAATGACCGGCGCCGCCATGGAGGATCTCCTGGGTCAGGCCAATATCACCGTCAATAAGAACATAGTGCCGCGCGACAAGCGCAGCTCCTCCGTTACCAGCGGCATCCGCATCGGCACCCCAGCCGTGACCACCCGCGGCATGAAGGAGGAGGATATGCGCCTGATCGCGGAGGGGATAGCCGATATCCTTGCCCGCGGTGAAGAAGCCCTGCCCCATGTCAAGAACCTCGCCCGGGCGCTGACAGCCCGCTATCCCCTATACGATTAACTGAAAGATAAAGCAGGCAGGATATACATTGACCAACCAGACTAAACCGCGTCTCCCGGGTGAACTGCTGACGATAGCAGGCATGATATTCAACTCCTTCGCCGTCACCTGCTGATCAAAGCGGATTTCGGCATTTCTGCCATCAGTTCCGTCCCCTATGTGTTCTCTGAATATGAAGTGGCTGGGCAGGCTGGTATAACTGCCCCGGATCATGGATCAAAAAGCTCGAGCCCCGCGGCATGACGCCGCGGGGCTCGTTTTGATCTGTCTGCCTCAAAGCATAGCCATTAACCCTGTGTCACTTGAGGAACGCCGTCATCATATACCCGTTGACCATGCCGAATTTGACCCTGGTCCAGGTAGCGCCCGGGATGAGGATGGTGACCACGCTATTGTGCGGCACCTTGGTAATGATGCTGGCCGACTGGCCGGCCGCGCCGCGCAGGTTGACATAGCTGCCGTTGTTTTTGACGATCTTTGTCGGGATCTCGGGCAGGCCGGTCAGGCGCAGATACTTGGTCATAAAGTAGCCCTTGGCGCCCGTTGACGGGATGGTGACCGCGCACCACTCGAGCCCCTGGGCAGTGACCTTGACCGAAGTACCCGGTTCATACTGGCTGATGACGCGGGCGCTTGTGTTGGGCTCCGCCCGCAAGTTCAGCTTGCCGCTGCCTTTGATCGTGGCGTTGCCGCTGCCGCCCGCGGGCTTGAGGAAGCTGCGGTCGATATAACCGATGATGCCATCGACCGATACCTGCCAGAAGGTGCCGCTCTTGGCGTAGACGTAGACCGTTTTGCCGGGATAATAGGAGGCGATCACCGTGTATTGATAGCCGGGGCCCTGACGAACATTGACTCTCCCCCCGGAAGAGGTGATGACCATCGTATCAATGATGGCAGGGGTGCCGGGGTCCGTGCTTTCCAGGTCGAAGCTGATATACTCCCGGCGGAAATAACCGCGCAGCCCCGAATCCATCTGCACATAGTACCAGCCGTCCGTCTCGTTGAGAACCGTCATCTGTGTGCCGTTGTAATATATGCCCAGCACCGGGGCCGAATAGGAGGCGTACTGACGCAGGTTTAAAAACTGCGTGGGAACGGGATTTTTGACCACCGCGCGCATGTTGATCGGCGGTGAGATCATGGGGGTGACAGGGGCCAGAGTCGGCGCGGGCGGAAGAGAACCGCCGGGCGTCGAGGACAGATAGGTGGAATCCATAAAGCCGACAATACCGCTTGATACGATACGGGCGCTGACCCAGGTGGACCCGCCCTCATAGGATAATATCTGCACCAGCTCATCGCGCAGCGCCTGACCCAGCACATCATAGCCAAGGCCGGGGCCTGACCGGATATTCAGCCAGGAGGTATTGACCACATAGACATATACGCCTTCCACCGGCGCCCCAAGCGCTTCAAGCGGCAGGGCCGCGCCTGCCAGCAAAAGAATGGCCAGCAAGAGGCAGAGCGCCTTTGATACCTGTTTCATCCCGAAACCTCCCCTGCTCTTTGTATACATCAAACGGATCGGACCGCGCGTTTCTTGCATCCATGATAAATAATTTATCTACATAAAGTCAAGCAGCACCGCGTTCATCAGGTCCATGCCCTCACGGGTCAGCCTGAAAAAACCGTCCTGTGTATATTGTACCCGTCCTTTTTGCAATGACTGCTTTGCCGCCTCGCCGTATACGCTTTCAAAGCTTTGGCCGTGCGTGTCTTCAAACGCGCGCAGGTCGATGCCCCGCGTCACGCGCAGGCCCAGCATCAGGCTTTCAAACATCCGTTCGGAAGGCCCGATCGATTCGATCAGGGGCGGCTCGCCCGCTATATATTCCCGGATGGAAGCGGGGTTAGCGCGGCGGGTGCCGCCGTATTCAAGCCCGTGGGCCGCGGAACCAAAGCCCAGATAGTCCTCCCTGCGCCAGCAGTTGAGGTTATGGCGGCAGGCCTTTGCTGGCTTGGCGAAGTTGCTGATCTCATACTGCTCAAAACCTGCCGCTTTCAGGCGGTTCAAGGCATGTTCGTACATCGCCCGGTCCTCCTCGGGCTCAGGGAGGATCAGCTCGCCAGCGTCTATGCGCCTCTTCATCGGCGTTCCATCCTCCACGATCAAGCCGTAACAAGAGAGATGCTCGGGTGCCAGCGAAAGCGCGCGATCGAGCGTATCGGCCCACATGGGAACCGTCTGGCCGGGGATGCCCAGCATCAGGTCGATATTGATATTGTCAAAGCCCGCCCAGCGGGCAAGCCTCACCGCCTGCTCCACCCGGGCCCAGGAGTGCTGGCGGTTCAAGAGCTTCAGCTGCTCCGCGTCCGCGCTCTGCGCGCCCAGGGAAAGCCGGTTGACACCGCCTTCGCGCAGAGCCGCCAGAAAGCGCGGGGTGAGGGCGCCCGGATTGGCCTCGCAGCTGATCTCCGCATCCCCTGCCAGGGGAAAATTCCGGTACAGGGCATCAAGTATCCTGGTCATCTGCTCGGGCTGCAGAAGGCTGGGCGTTCCCCCGCCGATAAAGACCGTGTGGATGACGGGACGGCCATAGCCTTCAGCGCGGGCATCCAGCTCCGCGATCAATTTTTCCACATAAGGCGCGCGAAGCCCCATACAGCCTTCAAAGGACGGAAAATCGCAGTAACCGCACTTTTTGGCGCAGAAGGGCACATGAATATAAAGCCCCGGATGGGGGCTTAAAGCTGCCGCTGCCAATCGCTGAACAGATCCACCCAGCGGGCGGTATCGCTCCTGGCGTTGAGGTTATCAGGGCCGTAAACCTGATCGTTTGACAGGGAGAGGCCGTGCGCGCCGCGCGTAAAGATATGCAAGGCCACGGGCACATCCACCGACCTAAGCGCCATGGCAAACAGCAGCGCGTTTTCCACCGGCACGGCGGCATCATACCAGGTATGCCAGATAAAGGTCGGAGGCACCTGCTTATTGACCTGCAGTTCAAGCGATACGGTCTGGCTGAAGATATCGATCTCCTCGCCCAGGAGGTTTTTGATCGACTCCTTATGGGCGTGCTGCCCCGATGTGATCACGGGATAGCCCAGCGCCAGGGCATTGGGCTTCACCTGCTCGGGCGTAAGGCCGATCTTCCCGGCATAGAAGGGCTTGCTCCAGAACACGCCGGTGCTGGCCGCCAGGTGGCCGCCGGCCGAAAAGCCCATCACGATGATCCTGTCCGGGTCGATGTGCCACTGTTCGCTGTGTTCCCTCGCGTAGGCGATGGCCCGAAAGACCTGGAGCATCGCGGCGGGGAAGATGGCGGGCGCGACAGCGTATTCCACCGCGCAGACGCTGATCCCCAGGCTCATCAGCCGCGCGGCGACCGGCTCCTCTTCCCTGAAGGAACGGAAACGGTAAGCGCCGCCGGGCAGTAGGATCACCAGCGGATGCCTGCGATTCGGCTCGATCTCCTCGGAATTATCCAATAAATAGGGACGAAGGGTGACATCCGGGGCAATTCCCCCCATATCAAGCGTCAGGGCCTGAGTATTCATCACCTGTTCTCCTCAAAGCTCTCGGGATTCAGCCCCTGCAGCTCGGGCAGGACGAAGCGACCGTCCTTCCTGACCAGAACATCATCAAAATACATCTCGCCGCCGCCGTATTCGGGCCGCTGGATGCATACCATATCCCAGTGCACGGCGGACTTGTTGCCGTTAGGCGCGTCGTCGTAGCTGTTGCCGGGCGTGAAGTGGAAGGAGCCCTGTATCTTCTCGTCAAACAAGGTATCCTTCATCGGCTCGGTAATGAAGGGATTGACGCCGATGGCAAACTCGCCGATATAGCGCGCGCCTTCGTCCGTATCGAGGATCTCGTTGAGCTCCTTGGTAAAGCTGCCGGTGGCTTCCACGATTTTGCCCTTTTCAAATACCAGGCGCACGTTTTCATGCGTCAGCCCCTGGTAGAGCGAGGGGGTATTGTACTGCAGCACACCCTCTATGCTGTCGCGGATGGGCGAGGTATAGACCTCACCGTCCGGTATATTGAGGAAGCCGTCGCATTTGATGGCCGTCTGTCCTTTGATGGAAAAGCGCAAGTCGGTCCCTCTGGCGGTCAGGCGCACTTTATCGGTGCGTTGCATCAGCTCAACCAGCGGATCCATCGCCCGGCTCATGGCGCGGTAATCCAGGGTACAGACCTTGAAGAAGAAGTCCTCAAAAGCCTCTGTGCTCATGCCGGCCTGCTGAGCCATGGCGGAGCTGGGGTAGCGCAGCACCACCCAGCGCGTATTTGGTACGCGGATCTCCATGTGAACGGGCTGGGCGTAATGGACGCTGTACAGGCGCTTCTTTTCCTGAGGCACATCGGATGACTCAAACACATTATTGCCGCCGCGCACAGCGATATAGGCCGCGCAGTCGCTCATGCGCTTGGCATCCATCCCGGCATACCAGTCCAGCTGCTCTTTGGTGTAGCCCTGCATCAAAGCGCGCTCCACCTCTCCGTCCATCAGGCTGACGGCGGGGATGCCGCCCGCCGCGTATACAGCCTTGATCAGCGCGACCACCAGTTCGCGGTTCATGCCGCGGTCGTCGATCAGTATCTTTTCACCCTTTTGCACGCGGGTGGAGTAATTGACCAAAATATCAGCCAGCTTTGTAATTCTCGGATCCTTCATGTTCTCTTTATCTCCTTTTTTGTGTTTGACGCGGCGCCGAGGCCCAGACGGGCCAGAGGTCGCTCGATCAGATAAGTTACAGCGCTCGCGATCGCCAGGGCCCCCAGCCAGCACAGCCAGGTATACTGCCTCTGCCAATCCGTATCGCCCATCTGGTTTGGGTTGGGCACGGCGGAATAGGGGATATTCCAATGACGCAGCTGAACGGCCAGCACCTGGTGCCAGATGTAGACCTGGTAGCTGATCCCCGATAAAAAACGGGTGATGGGATTGCCGAAGATCAATCTGATGCCTCCCAGGCCCAGTGACAGGCCCAGCATGCACAGAGCCGTCATCACCGATTGCGGATACCGTCTCATCATCTGCCCCAGCCGGATCGCCTGGCTGTCGGCCTCCCCCGCCTGAGCGCCCGCCAGCCGCGCCAGCACCAGGAAGGCCGCTGCCGCGCAGGCCGTCATCAGCACGCGCGTCCACCCGTCTTCCTTCATCCGGCGGCGCAGGCTGATATAAATGCCCGCCGCCACAAAACCGTTGGCGTAGACGTCCAAAAAGGCAGGCAGCTGGTTGAACCCCATGTCGGCCTGCGGCCACCCTGCCACCCAGGCGCGAAACAGGAAGGCGGCACCCGCCATCAGGCCGTAGGTGAGTACCGGCATCCTTGAAAAAGCCCGGGCAAGCAGCGGAAAGATCAGGTAAAACTGCACTTCCACCGCCAATGTCCATAGAGCGCCGTTGAGCGGCGTCATGTGATAGCTGAACCGGAACCAGTTGAAGGTGAAGCTGAGGTGGGCCATCACATCCAGCGCCATATCACCGGGGTTATCATACAGCCGCTGAGGCACAGCCACCGCCAGCAGCATCACCATCAGGTGAAAGGCATAGCCGGGCACGATGCGCCAGAAGCGCTTGCGGTAAAAGGGAAGGATATTGGGCAGGGGTTTCCCGCCTTCCGACGCCGCCGCGTAGGGAAGATAGCACAAAAAGCCTGACAGCAGGATCAGCCCGTCCACCCACATATAACCCGAACGCAGCAGCGTATCCGCGCTGATCACCCGGCCAAACAGCCGGACGGTGGGCGTCAGCCAGCTCTGCTGCCAGATGTGGAAGGCGGCGACGATCAGCACCATCACGGCGCGTACCCCGTGCAGGGCCGGTATGTCTCCCCCGTCAGGGATCCGGGTCATGTCCTTGTAGCGGGCGATCAGCGTTTGCATCAGGGCGTATCGACCCTCGTCATTCTGTAGGAAGCGCGCGGAGAGAGACGGCGAAGGTTAAAGCTCTTCTCCGTCAGGTTGAGGATGCTGTAAGCGATATCCAGGTCATCCGGGCGGTCGCCCGCGTTAAGCGCGTAATTCTGCGCGTAAAAATAATACTCGCGCCCGCCGATGGTGCACGTGCCGTCCTCCCGGAACTCCATCACCATGCTGCCGTCCGCGGTCTGCCAGGTACCCAGGATCCTGTAGGGCACGCGCGTCAGGCGGTGGGAAGATACATCCTTATAGTCCAGTATCTTGCGGTAATAGGGCAGCGCCTCGTAAGGCTTTTCAGCGTTGTACAGCTCACGCGCGTAGTTGTATACAGCTTCCCGGTACATATTGTTCACGTTCTGATACTTCTCGCCGGGGTTTTCGCGGTCCAGGGGCTCCAGGGCGTCAATGGCGGTCTTGTAATCCGCTGACCTTATGGCGGCGCGCGCCGCCTCGTAGGCATCCTGATAGTACAGGTCATAGCTTTCGTCCGCCTGGACATTGGCATCTGAATAGCCGGATATCAGGGCGAACTGCTCGGCCGCCTGGCGGTAATCGCCGGCCGCCTTCAGCTGGCTCGCCAGCTCATAGGCTGTGCTGTTGAGGATATCGCGAGCGTCCTTATAATCCTCCACCTGCTTTAACAGCAGCGTGGCGGCCTCCCGCTCGCCCGCGTCAAGAAGAGCCTTGGCCTGCAGGTAAACGCTTTCCCGGCGGCGCTCTCCGGCGTCTTCATAATCACCGGCCGCCAGGTAATGCGCGGCCGCCGCATCCAGCTGCCCTTCGCCGAAGAGCCGGCCTGCCAGGAGGTAATGGGCCTGCTTCAGGTAGTCCATGCTCTGGGAATACCCGGAAAGCTTTTCAAAATCGGCGATGGCTTCCTCATAGCTGCCCGCTTCAAGGCGGGTAAGGGCCAGGTTATACCTGGCGCGCTGCGCTTCTTCGCGGCTGTTTTCATAGTCATCCAGCCCCTCGAATATCTCAGCCGCGCGGGCAAAATCCCGAGCGTTGGCAGCCTCGATCCCTATGGCATAGCGCAAACGCAGCGCCTGATCGGCCGCGTCCGCGTATCCCGTGGCCTGGCTGTAGAGCGCGGCAGCCTGCTCCTGATCCCCCTGCTGCTCCAGCTCCCCGGCCCACAGGTAGGAAGCTTCACGGATGGCAGCCAGGGAAGCGGCCACCGAAGGAGCTTCACGAAGCAGGATGATGGCCTCTTCGTAGCGTCCGGCGCGCGCGGCTTCGCCGCCCAGCAGGAACGCGCACTGCTCGGCCAGTTTCTGCGCGTCTTCAAAGTAAGGGATCTTTAAGAATTTTTCGCGGGCTTCAGCGTATTTTTCTTCCTTCATCAGCAGCTGCGCCGGCTCATACAGGCAAAGCGCCGCCTTGCGTGACGAATCCAGGTAGTCACCTGCCAGAATGTACTTCTCGGCGGCTTCATCAAAGCGCTTTTCCCCGAACAGCGCGTCGCCCCAGCGGTAATACAGCTCCTTGAGGCGAGGCTGCGCTCTCTCCTGATCGCTCATCTGCTCAAACAAGGCCTGCGCCTGGGCAAACTCATTCTGCTCCAGGTAACGGTTGGCCGGCAGATAGAGGCATTCCTCCGCCAGGCGGGAAGCGTCGCTGTAGCTGCCCAAGGCCAGGAACATGGCGCGCGCGCCTGTATAATCCAGTTCATCCATCAGGGTATTCGCCCACTGATAGCGGGCCAGCAGCGCCTGCTGCGCGGCGCCGTCATAATCGCCAAGCTCCTCATACAGGGCGATGGCTTGCTCGTATTCCGCGCCATTTCTCAGCAATTCGGCCCGCTCATAGCGCATCCTCAAGGCCAGCCGCGCGGAATCCTTATAATCAGGGATGCTCTCATAGATATCCTGCGCCGCTTTCAGCGAGGTCAGGGTGCCCGTTTTTCGGGTATCGGCCGCGCGCAGATAATCGCTTTCAAACACCATATCCGCGGCGTCACGGTAATCTTCAAGCGCAAGGAACATCTCCCTGGCCCGGGTATACTCGCCGGATTCGATCAGTTCATTTGCCCTGTAGTAGTTGTAGGCCGGTATGCCATGGAAATATACAGCCCAGGCGGAAGCGCCCAGAAGCACAACCGTCACGCCCGTGATGATCACGCGCTTGCGGCGCCGCTTGCGCTGCAGCTCCTTTTGCTCGCGCTCGCGCTGCATGCGCCCTGCCTCCTCGCGGGCCTGGCGGGCCTTATCTTCCAGGGCGCTTTCACGCTGGAAAATGATGGTTTCGATGGCCGCCTTGTTGTTGCGGGTAAACACCTCACGCTTGTCGCGCAGGCAGCGCGCGCACTCGCCGGCAGCCGCGGGGTTGGGCCGGCCGCATACACAGACCCATACAGCTCCCTGATCGCTTGGGTATCCCCGCGCGTCCGGGCCGACGATATGGCGCAGGGTATCCAGCTGCCTGCCCGCGGGCAGGGCATTATCCCGGTAATCAGCCAGTTCTTCGCGCCCCCGGCGCCAGACCGTACCGTCGATAAACCAGACCTTCTCGATCACGAAGTCCATCCGGGCGGCCTCCAGCCCCCCCTCAACGAGTACATCCAGCTCAAAGGCCGAACGTTTGGCGCCGCCCAGATCGTTCACGCGTTCCACCTGGCGGCTCAGCCTTTCCCCATCCTCACGGTAGCAAATAAAGGCCGCCTGCATGCTGACAACCGTCTTGTCGGACAAATTGAACATATGCAGGCTGACCGTGGGCTTGTCAGGTGCCGGCAAGCGGAAATGCCACAGCTCAACAGGGCAGCTTAAGTCGATGCGCACGCTTCTCCTCCTCGGGGCGGATAAACTGATCCATCCGGGCTAATTCCTGTATCAGTAGGATATGGACATATTGACCATCACGCCGTCGATGAACATCAGCGTCAGCATGATCACTTCGCCTTCCTGATCCAGCGCGTAATGCAGCTGGGCTTCGCTGCCCTGTGTCTCCATGCGGCCATAGGGCGGTGTCTCTCCGTTGCCGTACAAAAGCTGTGTGGGAGAAGCAAACTCTGCGCCGTGCTCAAACCGGCCGATGGCCTGGTTGAGCTCCGTGCCTGCGCGCAGGCCGCGCGGACCTTCAATGCCCGGCAGGGATACGTCGATGCGCTCGGCGCGCTTGAATTCGCCTGATGAAGCGTAGGAGAAGGCGGCTTCAACGCCGTCCCACTGCATCACGCGCAGTTCCTCCCCGTTGGAGTCCTTCATCCGCTCATCGTAGGATGCCTGGCCCAAGACCTGGGCCGCGAATTCGGGTGTCAGATCCAGGAAATCAAGGTCACCGAAACTCAGGTCCTCGCTTTGCAGCGGCAGGGGGTTCACCGTGTCAAAGGCGAAGTACTCCCGCGCTCCCAGCAGGTTCCGGGCAGCCGCAATAGCTTCCTGCGCCTCGCTTAATGTCTTCAGCACGCTTCCGCCGAAGTAGTGGATGCCCACAACCAGCCCGCGGTCAACGCTGTACTGGATGCCCGAGTGCATATAGCCATCCTCAACAGGCTGCCACAGGCTGTGCTCGACCAGTGTCACATCCTGCCCGTCGCGGGTGACCAGGCCCATCGCCACGGCGCCCGGCAACTCGCCCATCAGGTAGAGCACGGCACCTTCCCTGGTACCGTACACGCCGGGGTTGTTATCGGGATAGGAGGCATAGAGCACATCCAGAGGCGTCAGGACCGTGATGCCGCGCGGATCCTCAAAATCCTCTTTCTCAGAAGATTCAAGCGTGATGGACGCGTCGGACAGCACGCTGTCCAGGCTGAGGTCGGAGCTTTCCAGATAAAGTGTATAGCCTTCGCCCGTCGCCACAAAGCCTTCTTCGCTCGCCGCCACCGGCAGCTGGTCCGCCAGGCCGCGCACCAGAAGACGCTCGGTAAAAGCGTTCAGCTCCTCCACAGACAGCGGGCCGACATCCGGGCTCTGCCCGGCCAGAGCGGGCAGCGCGCAAAGCGACAGCGCCATCAACAACACCAGCATCCGTTTCATACTTTTCTATCCTTTCAATCAGGCCGTTTTATACTTATAATATCTGCGTATTCTCCGCGGTCACCACCGCGTAGAGCAGCTTGGGTCTCTCCTGTTTTTCGGGGCTGAGGCGGATCGATCCGCGCAGGGCCTCCGCCGCCGCCTTGCCCTTCAATATATCATTGGCGTGGATCACGCCCAGGGTATCGCCTTGCCTGACCTCATCGCCCACCCGGCAATGCAGCACAAGCCCGACCGCGGGATCGATGACATCCTCTTTGCGCGCGCGCCCGGCGCCCAGCCCCCTGGCGGCGAGTCCGATCTCCAGCGCGTCAATGGCGGCAACATAACCATCCGCTTCAGCCGTGACCGGTATCAGAAGGTCTGCTTTCGGCAGCAGACCGGTATCATCGACGACCGCGCCAAAACCGCCCTGTGCCTCGATCATCAGGCGCAGCTTTTCAAGGCCCGCTCCGCTTTCCAGCGCTTTGATGAGCATATCCCGGCCTTCCTGCGCGTCTTTGCACAGCCCGGCCAACTCCAGCATCTTTTCACCAAGCAGCAGGGAAACATCCAGCAGCGGACCCTTCACGCGGCCCGCCAGTACGTCAATGGCTTCCTTCACTTCCAAAGCGTTTCCGATGTGGGAGCCCAGCGGCTCTTCCATGCCCGTGATCAGGGCGGCCACGCGGCGGCCGGCATGCCTGCCGATCTCCACCATGGTCCGGCCCAGCTCCAGCGCCTCGGGCAGGGTGCGCATCAGCGCGCCGCCGCCCACCTTGATATCCAGTACAATGCCGTCAGCGCCCATCGCCAGCTTTTTTGACATCACGGAGGAGGCGATCAGCGGGATCGAATCCACGGTGGACGTAACATCCCGCAGGGCGTAGAGCCGCTTGTCAGCGGGCGCCAGCTCGCCCGACTGGGCAGCCACACAGCAGCCGACTCGTCGTACGATATCAACCGCTTCATCTTCATCCAGCTCCGTGCGCATGCCCCGGATGCTTTCCATCTTATCGATCGTGCCGCCGGTATGCCCCAGGCCCCGGCCGCTCATCTTGATCACCTTGCCGCCGCAGGCAGCCACCAGAGGCACCAGAATCAGCGTCGTGGTATCACCCACGCCGCCGGTGGAATGCTTGTCAACGGCTACGCCGCCCACATCGGGCTTGAGCATATCGCCGGTCCGGGCCATGGCAAGCGTCAGCTCCGACGTCTCCCGCGCGTCCATGCCGTTGAGCCGGATGGCCATCAGGAGAGCCGACAGCTGATAATCGGGCGTCGATGGGTCAGCAGCCGCCTGCGCGAAACAGCTGATCTCTTCCCCTGTCAAACTCCGCCCCAGCTTCTTGCTTTCAATCACTTGGATGAGCTCCATGGGTACCTCCCGGCTATAGATATCGCGCGTACAGTATATCATAAAGACTTTAAGAAGGTAAACAATCCAAGGATTTTTGTAACAAATGGTTCATGAAAAAACGGCCGGAGCGAGCCTTGGGCTCATACCGGCCGGGAATATGGCGAAGCCATAGCAAAGAGCGGCCTGCGGCCGCGCGAAGAGGCTGCTTCGCAGCCGCAAAGGGGAACCGGTGGCAGGTTCGCGCGTCGTTCCCCCCATTGCTTCGCGGCGGCTAAAGCCGCCGCTTTGCGCGGCCGCAGGCCGCATTTCGCCACTGCTTTGCTTATTCTGTTACTCCAGCTC
>CAYZRZ010000020.1:0-7425 GCA_964480995.1 uncultured Christensenella sp. | reverse complement strand
TTTTCAGATATAATTATATCACTTATTCCAAAGGCTCTGGCTCTACTCCAGCTCAAACACGCCCGTATACAGCTGGTAATACCTTCCCCGCTGCGCGATCAGCTGCTCGTGGCTGCCGCGTTCGATGATGCGGCCGTTTTCAAGCACCATGATCACATCGGCGTTGCGCACGGTGGACAGGCGGTGGGCGATCACGAAGACCGTACGGCCCTTCATCAGCGCGTCCATGCCCTGCTGCACGATGGATTCCGTGCGGGTGTCGATGGACGAGGTCGCTTCATCCAGAATCATCACCGGCGGGTTGGCCACCGCTGCGCGGCTGATCGAGATCAACTGGCGCTGCCCCTGGGACAGGCCGTTGCCGTCCCCCTCCAGCACCGTCTGGTAGCCGTGGGGCAGCATGCGGATGAAGCTGTCGGCGTTGGCCAATCTGGCCGCCTCAACGCACTCGTCGTCCGTCGCGTCCAGCTTACCGTAGCGGATGTTCTCCATCACGGTGCCGGTAAACAGGTTGACATCCTGCAGCACCACGCCGAGCGAACGCCTGAGGTCCGCCTTTTTGATTTTATTGATGTTGATGCTGTCGTAGCGGATCTTGCCGTCAGCGATGTCGTAAAAGCGGTTGATCAGGTTGGTAATGGTGGTTTTCCCGGCGCCGGTCGCGCCAACGAAGGCCACCTTCTGCCCGGGCCTCGCGTACAGGGAAATATCATGCAGGACGGGCTTATCCTTCACGTATTCAAAATCCACCTGGTTGAAGGTGATGTCACCCTGTAGCCTGGTATAGGTGACCGTGCCGTCCGAATGCGGCTGCTTCCAGGCCCACATTTGCGTGCAGGTTTCGCATTCCGTGATCCGGCCGTCCTCTTCCCTGACATTGACCAGCGTCACCGTGCCCTGATCCTCCTCAGAGCGCTCATCCATCATGGAAAAGATGCGGGAAGCGCCGGCCAGCGCCATCGTGATCATATTGAACTGCATGCTGATCTGGCCAATGGGGTTGACGAAGCTGCGCGCCAGGGTCAGAAAGGAGACGATGGTACCGATGGTCAGCGTATCCACCCCGCCCAGCCGCAGGTTGGGCAGGCCGGCGATCCCCGCGGCGCCCCCGACCAAAGCCAGCAAAACATACAATAGGTAGCCGAAATTGCCCACCACAGGCATGGTGATATTGCCGAGCTTGCCCGCCTGCGTGGACGCGTAGCACAGCTCTTCATTGCGCTCGTCAAAGCCTTCCTTGGTCTTTTCCTCGCGGGTGAATACCTTGACCACCTTCTGCCCGCTCACCATCTCCTCCACATAGGCATTGAGTTTGCCAAGGGTCGCTTGCTGCCTGATGAAGTAAGAGCTGCTGCGGCTGACGATGACCTTGAGCACCAGGTACAGAATGACCGAGAAGGCGATCACAAACGCGGTCAGCCCCACGCTCAGATAGAGCATGGAAAAGAAGGCCGCCAGGGTGGATACCAGGGATCCGAACATCTGCGGGATGCTCTGCGAAATGGCTTGCCGCAGGGTATCGGTATCGTTGGTGAAACGGCTCATCACATCACCCGCCGGGTGGGTGTCAAAATAGCCGACCGGCAGGGTCTGCATATGACTGAACAGCTTCTCGCGGATATTTCGCAGCGTGCCCTGCTCCACCCTGACCATCAGATAACTTGAGGCCCAGCTGGCCGCGATGCCCACCGAGTAGGTAGCCGCCATCAGGAGGATGACCCGGATCAGGCCGGGGCCCGGTCCTGTCCCGCTCGCCACAGCGCTCAATATATGATCGTCGATGATCACGCGTAGAAACAGGGCGGTAGAGGAGCCGACCGCGGCGCTGATGATCAGGCAGAGGATCACCAGGGCCAGGCGGCCTTTAAACGCCGCCATCTGTGAAAGCAGGCGCTTGCTGGTGCCCGGCTTGATGCGCGTATGCTCAGCCCCCTGTCCCTGGGACCGGGCGTTTTTTTCCTTATCCATGCAAAACCGCTCCTTGCGTCTGGGATTCATACACTTCCCGGTAGATGGGGCTTGATGCCATCAGCTGGACATGGGTGCCGGAAGCCACCAGGCGGCCCTCGTCCATGACCAGGATCTGATCCGCGTCCTCGACCGAGGCCACCCGCTGAGCGATGATGATCTTGGTGGTACCGGGGATGGTCCTTAACAGGGCATCCCGTATGCTCTTGTCCGTCCTGGTATCGACCGCGCTGGTCGAATCGTCCAGGATCAGGATCTTGGGCTTTTTCAGCAGCGCGCGGGCGATGCACAGCCTTTGGCGCTGGCCGCCCGATACATTGGTGCCGCCCTGCTCGATGTACGTGTCATACCCCTTGGGAAAACTCATGATGAAGTCATGCGCCTGGGCCAGGCGGCAGGCTTCGTTCATCTCCTCATCGGTGGCCTGCTCATTGCCCCAGCGCAGATTTTCCCTGACGGTGCCCGAGAAGAGTATGTTCTTTTGCAGCACCATGGCGACCTGATCGCGCAGGGCTTCCAGGTCGTAGTCCCGCACATCGGTCCCGCCTACCAGCACGCGGCCGGAGCTTGCGTCATACAGCCTGGGGATCAGCTGCACCAGGCTTGACTTGGACGAGCCTGTGCCGCCGAGTATGCCCACCGTCTGGCCGGACGCGATGCTGATATTGATGTCATCCAGCACCGGGCGGTCCGCCTCGCGGTCATAGTAAAAACGCACATGGTCAAAGACGATGCTGCCGTCCTTCACGCGCGTTTCAGGGTTCTGCGCGTTTTGAATATCGCTTTCCTCATTCAACAGTTCGGCGATGCGCTGCACGGACGCGCGGGAAATGATGATCATCACAAACACCATGGACAGCATCATCAGGCTCATCAGGATCTGCATCGCGTAGCTGATCAGGCTGGCCAGGCCGCCGGTGGTCAGCCCGGCCGCCGCCATATTCCCGCCCGCCGTGATCTCCCGGGCGCCGAAAAACGAAAGGAGTATCATGGTCAGGTAGAGCGTAAACTGCATCAGCGGCCCGTTGAGCGCCAGCCGCTTGCCGGCCTGCACGAAATCGTTATAGATGTCAGTGGATATATCGCCGAACTTCTTTTCCTCATAATGCTCCCGGGTGAAGGACTTGACCACCCGGATGCCGTGCAGGTTTTCCTGCACCACATTGTTGAGCCGATCGTAGCGCTTGAAGACGCGCACAAAGACCGGGTGCACACGCGTGATGATCAGGTACAGGCCGATGCCCAGCAGCGGGATCGCGCCCAGAAAGATCAGCGACAGGCTGTGGCTGACGCGGAAGGCGAAGACCAGCGCGAAGAGGATCATTAAAGGCGCCCTCACCGCCATGCGGATCATCATCTGAAAGGCGTTCTGCACGTTGCTGACATCCGTGGTCAGGCGGGTGATGATGCTGGCCGTAGAGAACTTATCCAGATTGGAAAACGAAAACTTCTGCACATTGGCAAACATATCATGCCGCAGGTTCTTGGCAAAGCCCGCCGAGGCCGTCGCGGCGCTGCGCCCCGCAAAAAAAGCCAGTGTAAGCGAAGTGAGCGCCACCAGCACCAGCACCGCGCCCATGCGCAGCACGTAGCCCATGTCCCGCGCGTTGATGCCGAAGTCGATCAGATAGGCCATCAAGGTCGGCATCAGTATTTCAAGCAGCGCTTCACCCGCCACCAGCAGCGGCGTCATCAGCGCGCTTTTCTTATATTCCCTCAGGCTTTTCAGGAGTGTTTTAATCATCTGTACCTTGTCCTCTGTTCCGATTGCAGGCAAATACGAAGCAAGCCCCAAATTAGTTGCATGCGCAACTTTATAGCACTTTCCAGCTTGCTCTGTCAAGCCGTAAAGCGCTAAGTGAGCACTATTGCGTATCATACACGCAAGGGGATGGATTAAAACTTATTTGCCCGTGGGAGCAAATCAGGAAGGCCGCAAGCCATGTCTGTTTTGTGCGAACCTTGCGCAGACCCGGAATCCCGGTAATTGATCCTTGGCACAAGCATGTGCTCTGTTTCCATAGGTACTTCAACCACATGGCCGGCTTGCGCCATGCGCAGCAGACGATCAACCAGTATGCTCCACTGGGAGATTGTATGTTCACTGTCAAACAGCAGCACCTTTGAAACCTTGGCGACCTGATCCTGCGTCAGGCTGCTCAAGGCCGCCGCCAGCTTGACCGCGTCGGCATTCACTCAATCTGCCACAATCAGGGCCTTTCCGCACTTCTCCAGCATTCCGGCCAGGCTGCACATGGCCTGGTCACCCGCCATCCTGACCAAGGATAGATTTTCGAAGCGATCCTCATGGCGCTCATAAAGCATCGTCAGAAACTTTTCATCATTATACAGTATATTCCCCCTGTCTTCCGTTCCAAAGGATACCGCCGTCCAGTTCAGCAATGCCTGATAGGGGTAGATCAAGCGGTTGGCCTGATAGTCTGCTGCTTCTCCTGTCTTTGCCGCGGGCCCCCTGCTTTGTTATGCGCTTCAGCCTCCTTTATTCATATGGGCGCAGCGCCTTTTTTATAGGGACATTAAATCATAATAAAGACATTCGCGTTCCGCCTAACCGTTTTTAGGGATAATGTGGGAGACGCAGGCTGCATTTCATTTTATTCCATTCCCCATTTAATGGTTGCAATTTTACGGTTTATGTGATATACCCATGTAAACCAGTTAACGATAAGGGCAAAATGTGAAGGAGGATACTATTATGAAAAAATGATGTCTTTTGTGCTCGGATTGGTTTTGTTCCTATCACTAACAGTTGTATCCGTTGTCGCTGATCCCGATATGATTTACATTGATGTAAATAGTGAAAACGAGATGATGGAATTTTATAATTCCACACAGTTTAATCCGAATTTACGCTATACCATAACGTATCCAAATCCACGACAACCAAGAATTCTCTGTCCTATGTGTGGTTACAACACCTATAAAGGATATATTCAAAACGTAGAGGGGCATGTTTATATAAAAACATGCCCTACGATGGCAGCGTTAGAGGGTGATATACTTGTAGAAGTTAAAACCTATACTTATTCTGCGTGTATAACCTGCGGGTATCAAACTAGTAAATATTACCAAGGGACAAAATACAGAGTATCATGTAACTTTGGCCCAAGCTATTGGGCAAGACCAGGCCAAACGGTAGCGGCGGGTTATGATTGGCACGAGTGCTTTAGCACTTGGGGCTTTTGATAAGCGCAATGCGCATAGACATAATGCCTCAAAACTTATGATTTACCTTCCTAATTCGTCACAAATGAAGCAGATAAGGATGTTGATTATTTGAAACGCTCGATATCAGTATTTCTGGCGGTCGCCATGTTCGGTATGACTTGCTCTGCCATCGTCGGCGAAACAGACACCTTGCCTCAGTCTGCTTTCCCCCTGAAAGAGGAGGCGATCATCCTTGCCCTGGAAAAGGCCGGGCTGCCGGGGAAAATCTCAGAATCAGAAACTGTATCTTTCGTCGAGGGCCAGATAGAGTATGTGGCTCGTCATCCAACGGAAACATATTCCGATGAAATCAGCCTGGAGGAGGCCCATGCAAGGCCCGAAAGCAGGGTGATCGTCGCAACCGTTTCTTCAGCAATGATCGATGGTGAAAGGGTGATTTTTACTTCATTTATTCCGAAAGGTGCACCGGAACAGTTTGCGTGGGAGAATTGGAAACAGCAAATTGTGTTCACCACTTTGCTTTATGGCAGTTTTGAGGATGAAGAAGATGTCTATCGGACTTTTTCAGATAAAGTTTTTCCCAAAGGGGAAGTATCATTTGAATGGGACGCTCAGCTTCCGGGCGGATACTGCGTGATACGCTATCAATCTCATATGTATTATGATGAATACGGTGTAGAAAAGCATAGCAATCTCGCCATATTGAGCGTGTCAATCTATGAATCCCAAGCGCTGTATCAAAAGCTTCGGGGCAGCAAATAACACCATTTTCAGTGTTTGCCATGAATGTCGCGGACGTTCTTGCCAATCTCCTGAAACCCTTATATAATATGAAAAACGCGTTTGAGGGAAACTGTAGCTGATCAAGCTTTCAGAGAGCCGGGCGGAGGTGCAAGCCCGGCAGCGCGGACAGCCGTTCCACTTCCCGAGCGGCCGGCGGCGAGCCGGAGGGGCAGGCCCCGTACAGCCTTTGAGAGGCCGCGTGCAATCGCGGCAAGTTGGGTGGCAACGCGGTGCTTCCGTCCCATGGCGGGCGGGGGCTATTATTTTTTCAGGAGGTTTTTCTCATGATCGATATCAACCTGATACGCGATAACCCGGAGCTGGTGAAGGACAATATCAAAAAGAAGTTCCAGGATTACAAGCTTCCTCTGGTGGATGAAGTCGCCCAGCTGGACAGGCTCAACCGTGAGGCGATCCAGCGGGCTGATTTCCTGCGCGCTCAGCGCAACAGCCTCTCCAAGCAGATCGGCGGCATGATGCAGCGCGGGGAAAAGCAGGAAGCCGAGGCCGTCAAGCAGCAGGTCAAGGACATGCAGGAAGAGCTGGCGCAGCTGGAAGTCAATGAAGCCGGGTACACCGAAAAGATCCGAGAAAAGATGCTTCAGATTCCCCAGATCATTGACGCAAGCGTGCCCATCGGCCGCAGCGACGCGCAGAATGTGGAGATCGAGCGCTTCGGCGAAGCGGTGACCCCCGGTTTTGAGATCCCCTACCATGTGGATATCATGGAGCGCCTGGCAGGCATTGAGCTGGACGCCGCCCGCAAGACCAGCGGCAACGGTTTCTACTACCTGAAGGGCGATATCGCCAGGCTGCATTCGGCCATCCTCAGTTACGCGCGCGATTTTATGATCGACAGGGGCTTTACCTATTATATTCCCCCCTTCATGATCAGAAGCGAAGTGGTGACCGGCGTGATGAGCTTTGCTGAGATGGAAAACATGATGTACAAGATCGAGGGAGAGGATCTCTACCTGATCGGTACCAGCGAGCACAGCATGATCGGCAAATTTATCGATACCATCCTGCCCGAGGAGGAGCTGCCCCAGACCCTGACCAGCTACTCCCCCTGCTTCCGCAAGGAGGTCGGCGCTCACGGCATCGAGGAGCGCGGCGTATACCGCATCCACCAGTTTGAAAAGCAGGAGATGATCGTGGTCTGCAAGCCGGAAGACAGCATGCACTGGTATGAGCAGATGTGGAAAAACTCTGTGGACTTTTTCCGCAGCCTGGATATCCCGGTGCGCACGCTTGAGTGCTGCTCGGGCGACCTGGCCGACCTGAAGGTGAAAAGCTGCGACGTGGAGGCCTGGTCCCCCCGCCAGCAGAAGTATTTTGAAGTCGGCAGCTGCTCCAACCTTGGGGACGCGCAGGCCCGCAGGCTGCAGATCCGCGTCAAGGGCGAAGACGGCCGCAAGTACACCGCCCATACGCTCAACAACACCGTGGTGGACTGGCTCAAAGAATGGTTCGACCGACCGCGGC
>CAYZRZ010000019.1:0-20750 GCA_964480995.1 uncultured Christensenella sp. | reverse complement strand
TCATCCATCAGGGCTTCTACGATGGAGCGCTGAGTGTCTGATATATCATTGAACTCAAAGCGCAGCTGCCTGACAGGCGGCTTTCTCTCAGCCCATCCCATATCCTCCAGAATGTCCCCGGCGCAGGTACATAGCCTTGCCCCTTCACGGATCATGCGGTTGGGGATCAGGCTGCCGGGTGAATCCACCTCGCCGGGTACGGCGAAGACTTCCCGGCCCTGGTCAAGCGCATGGCCGACCGTGATCAGCGTGCCCGATTTATCCCTTGCTTCAGCCAGCAGCAGGGCCTGAGAAAGCCCGGATACGATTCGGTTGCGGGCGGGAAAACGGAAAGCAAGCGGCGCTGTGCCGGGCGGAAGCTCGGTTACCACAGCGCCTCCGGTTGCCGCGATCTCATCCGCAAGCTTTGCGTTCTCCTGCGGATAAATATTGTTAAGGCCGCTGCCAAGCACCGCGATGGTTTTTCCGCCTGCCTCCAGGGCTCCCTTGTGGGCGGCGGTATCGATGCCCCGCGCAAGGCCAGACACAATGATCACACCCTGCGCGGCCAGGTCTTTTGCGATACCAAAGGCCTGGTTTCTGCCATAGCGCGTTTCACGCCTGGAGCCGACGATGGATACAGCCCTGTAGTCTCCTTCAGGCATAGTTCCGCGATAAAAAAGCACATCCGGCGGGTCAGGTATATACGAAAGCAGGTCGGGGTATGAGGTATCTCCCAGAAAACAAAAACCAATACCCAGCGCTTTCAGGCGCAGGAGCAGTTTATCCGTCCCCGCATCCCGCAAACGCCGCAGCTCATCCAGCGCTTTATCATTCACCTGACCTGTAACGCCAGCCGGGAACCCCTCATAAAGGGCAGTATAGCTGCCCGCTTCCTCCGCCAGTTTTCTTCGGGAGGCTGAGCTCAGATTCTCGCATAGAGAAAGCCACAGGCGGGCCAGCTGCTCCGCACTTTCAACCATGCGCGTCACCCCAGTATTTGCTGTCGATCAAGCGGTATTGTATGGCCTCTGCCATCGCGGGCACACCTACATCATCCTCCCCCGACAGATCAGAAATTGTACGCGCCACCTTGATGATGCGGCTGTAGGCTCGCATGCTCAGGCTGCGCTGCTGCATCGCCCGGTGCAGCAGCGCCAAGGCCTCAGTACTGATATTTGCCAGCTGTTCGATGTGCTTGCCCTCCATCTGCGCGTTGGATCGGATTCCCGTGCCTTCAAAACGTATTAACTGCTTATTTCTGGCCGCGATAACGCGCTCACGCACAGCGGCGCTCCCTTCCGCCTGGGCGGGCGCGCTCACTTCCTCAATCGGCACAGCATCCACTTCCACCTGGATATCGATGCGGTCAAGCAAAGGGCCTGAGATACGGTCAAGGTAACGCTTGATCTCATGGCTTCCGCAGCGGCATTTTTTGGATCTGCTGCCATAATAGCCGCAGGGACAGGGGTTCATGCTGGCCACCATCATGCAGCGCGACAGATAGCGCGAATGTGCCCGGACACGGGATACCGAGGTCACGCCGTCTTCAAGCGGCTGGCGCAACGCTTCCAAAACCTGCCTGGGATATTCAGGCATCTCGTCTAAAAAGAGCACGCCGTTATGTGCCAGCGATACCTCGCCCGGTCTCGCGTTTGATCCGCCGCCCACAAGTGACGCCATGGAGGCGGAGTGGTGCGGGGTGCGAAATGGCCGCTGCGTCATCAGCCCCTGGCCCGGAACGATCAAGTCCGCCGCGCTGTGTATGCGCGTCGTTTCGAATGCTTCTTCCTGAGTCATATAAGGCAGGATGCCCGGCAGGCAGCGGGCCAGCATCGTCTTGCCGGATCCCGGGACGCCCACCATGAGTAAATTGTGTCCACCAGCGGCAGCTACCTCCAGCGCGCGCTTGGCCATGCGCTGTCCGCGCACCTGGCTGAGGTCAGCGCCAATCACCTGCTCTGATAAACATTCAAGGTAGCTCTTTTGCGCCTGCGCGGGGATGAGCGCATTGCCGGCAAGGTGCTGCACAACTTCATACAGTGCCCGCGCGGGAAACACCTGCATCCCCTCAACGGCTTCCACCTCCCGCGAGTTTTGAAGCGGCAGTACAACCTTGCTGTATCCCCGCTCACGCGCGGCAATGACCAGTGACAGTGCCCCGTGCACAGGAGCCAAGCGGCCGTCCAGCGCCAGTTCTCCAAGCAGCACTGTGTCTTCAAGATTAATCACCCTGGCCTGCCTGCTGGCCGCGATGATCGCGACAGCGATTGGCAAATCAAAGGCAGTGCCTTCCTTGCGCAGATCCGCGGGCGAAAGATTGACCGTGGTGCGCACATAGGGCTGAGTGAAACCGCTGTTTTTGAGCGCGGCAAAAACACGCTCGCGGCTTTCCTTCACCGCCGCGTCCGGCAGGCCCACCAGATTGAAAACAAACTTATCGCTGTTTGATACATCAGCTTCTACCATCACAGGTTCGCCCTGTATACCGTTCAGGGCAAAACACAACGCTCTCGCAAGCATGCGCGGACCTCCTCCTGATAAAATATCAATAATAGATCCTCGGCAGCCAGCGCATCGCGTTGAGCCAGGCAGCGGATACGCGAATGCCCGAGTAGTATGGGAAGAAGCCGATGAACAGCGCCAGAGCGATCACCAGGTAAGCGTCGGTGACGATTCTGCCCAGCCGTTCATTTTTTCGGTACAGATAATAGAGAACCAGGACTGCCGCCAGAATAATAAAGGGCACTGAGGGGAAATAGTGGTACAGGTAGGTCCCGCGCGGCACGAGCATCCATGGCACATACTGCGCCAAGTAGGAAAGGATGACCAAAACAGGCCTTATATCCTCACCATCTTCAGCCTTTGGCCGCAAGCGGCGCATCAGCCACAACCCAGAGAGAATCAGTACAGCTGCGAAACCGCCCCACCATACAGCAGGATTGCCGAAGCTCATGATGGTGCTCCCTGTATCGCCGATGCGTTTCCCGGCATAGAAGTAAAACGGCTTATTCATCAAAGGCCATTGATACCAGGGTGAATAGAAGGCATGATCCATACCCCGGCCGGGCTCGGAATGATAATCGAACATGTAGGTGCTCGCGTCCCAGACCTTTTGAATGGTAAGGCCGCCCGGCGTGCGCATGAACCAGGGATAAAAAGAGACATAGTAGATCAGCGCGGGGACGATAATAAAAAACAAAACGCACCAGGCAAGGGTCATCAGCGTTCGATGCTGCCAGTTGTCCGCAATCCTTGACAAGCCCTCCCTGCGCTCCAGGGGAAGGCTCGCGTCCTCGCACAGTTCGCGAGCTTCAAGGCCTTCTTTCACCCTTCGGGCAAGCGCCCAGAAGAAGATGAGGGCAAGGCCGGCACCCGCGTACATCCCTGTCCATTTGCTGGCAACGGCAAGGCCCATGAATAACCCGGAAAGAGCGAGGTTGATCATATCCCCCTTTAAGCTTCTTCCGGCATCTCCATCCAGCGCGTAGCGGAACATAAAGTAATACGACCAGATGATGAACAGCGTGGCAAAGCTGTCAATAGTAGCGATGCGGGTCTGCGCGAAGTGCATGCCGTCCAGCGCCATCAGCGCGATGGCCGCAAACCCGAACAGCCGCTTTTTTGTCAGCAGTTTTCCAATCAGGTACATGGCGGGAAGCATGAACACGCCTGCCAGCGCGCCCGGCAAGCGCCAGGCAAAGGGGGTCATGCCTAGTTTCAGGATAGAGAAGGCCATGAACACCTTGCCAAGCGGCGGGTGCGATATTTCGTAGGTATTGTTGGGATCGGTCCCCCGGATGGCATTGGCATGCTCATAACCGGTTCTGGCATGATAAATCTCATCAAAATAAGCGCTGTTGTACCAGCTGGGGTCACCGTCCAATGAATCCTGTTCATCAATAAGCGCCTCACCCTTGCCCGCTGCCAGGCTGAGCTTGATCTGCCCTTTGCTGTCCGCGTCGCGCGCAAGCACCTCCATGATGGTGGTCAAGCGGTTGGGAGCTGCAATTTTAACATAGCGGCCCTCCAGCGCAGCAGGGCTGCCATTGCGGACAGAATGATTGACGGTCATCCACTGGAAGCAGTTGCCCGGATCTATCTGGGCCGCGTATGTCGTCCATTGCTGCATATCATCGCTGACTGATACATTGAACTCGTTTTCCCAACGCTGTTCTATTCCCGGATAATACAGCAGATGGAAGCGACGTTCCTCGCCCAGGTCAAGGACCACCTCGCTGTCCTCAGCGGTTGATACCCAGGATGTCTGCGGGGCTTTCATGGCGCCAAGGTTTGTGAGCGCGGGCACTGCGTAGATCAGTGTGACAAGCAGTATGATCAAACAATCTCTGCCGTCGATCCGCGGATTTTTATGAGGGCTGAGAAGCCTTGCCGTTGCGGCGTTATGCCTGGCCTGCGCTTGGATCCCCTTGTTATCCCTGACCCCCGCGGGCTTCACCGGCTGCAGCGGCTGACTCAGGCGGCTCTGGGTGAGGCCCACATAGACAGCCATTGCGCTGACCAGAACCTGCCCGGCTGATATGATGTACTCAAGCCAATCAGACTCGCTGTCAATGCCGTAAAGAGGGGCAGCCAGATGACCCGGAACACCGCCGATGCGTACGCCGCGATCGAGCGCGATGCCCACATTCATAAAGGCAAGGATACTCAAGGCAATCATCAGAACAAGAATGCTCCGGTCGCGGCGTTTTGCGTAGGCCAGGATCAACAGCCCGATGGCCGGGAACAGGTAGCGCTCATGCATCATCACGCCCAGGGCGCAAAAAACCACCAGCATTACTGCCCCCAGCAGGGGCAGATTGTATACGCTGCCCTCCGACAGGAAGCGGACCAGCACGATCAAAAAGCCCGATACCATGAGCAGTGTGCCCGTCAGGCTGAGGCTCATAGGCGCAAGGCAGGCCGCCGCGGGCAGCAGGGAAAGCAACAGCAGAACCCGTTCGCGTCCGGCGGCTTCCCTGGCCCCCTTATACAGGTACAGGCAGACCGGCACGATCAGGCTGAGCGCTCCAGCCAGGCGCAGCAACAGAGGCGCCGCGCTGCCGATGGGCTGCCAGTTGAGGCCGAAGAGAAAGTACAGGTTGGTGGCGTTGACTGTGGCATAGCCGTAGAAGGTCATCGTCCCGGAGTAGAGTTCGATCAGCCATCCGGCCCCCTCCTGTTTGGGAGAGAAGGGAAGGATGACTGCCAGAGCCAAAGCAAGAGATATTCCGATGCCTGCCAGCGCCTGCTTCCACCGCTGCTTATCCTCACCTCTCAGCAGATACAGCGCAAAAGCTGCCAGCCCCAGAGGACCAAACATCAAAGCCTGGGGTTTCATCAGTACGGAAAGGGTATAAACGGGCAGAGCGGCCCCCCATTTGCCCTTGTAAATCAAAAGGATCGCCAACATAATCAGGGCTGTCGGTATGCTGTCTACCTGCCCCCAGGCAGCGCCGGTCACGTAAACCAAAGGATTGAAGGCATACATCGCAGCCAGCCACAGAGCAGTTTTGCGGTTGAACTGCTCGCTGACATAGTGATAGATCAGGACAATCGCCGCGATATCGGCGATGATCGCCGGCAGCTTGATCATCAATTCGGTCGCGCCTGTTCCAAGCACGCTGCCGACCAGCCCGATCGGCCACAAGGCCAGCATATAGCCGGGCGGATAGTCGCTATGCTGCTCCGTGATATAAAAATCCGCCGGACCGATACGGTACATCCTGTCTGACCAGGCTGTGAAGCATCCCACATCCACCCCATAGCCGGGAATAAGGATACCGATCAGCACACGGGTTACAAAAGCGGCAATCAACAGCCACATCAGGCCGCTGTCAAATAAACGCTTGCGCTCCTTGCTCAGATCACGCTTCGCCGCAAGTTCAGCCCGGCGGGCCATATCTCGGGCAAACCACGCCCAAATAAAGGCGATCCCCAGCAGCCAGGGCCAGGCAGGCGGGGGCTGAGATAAATCTGTCTGTGTGCTGTTATCAGGTTTCCATGTTTCCCAGGAATAGACATCCGTGCCGTCAGGCACCTGTTCAACCGCCATCAGGGCCAGATCGTCAAACCCGGCCCGCCCAAGGCTCTCTGAAGAGTAGCCGCCCAGACGCGCGTAAACAGTCAGCTCCCGCTGCTGGGGTCCTGTGCGGCCATAGACCTTGATCTGCTCCCACGCGTCCCCGGTATCCATAAGGCCGACCCACTCCACATAGACATCGGCGATGGATATATTGGCGCCTCGGCCTTCCTCTGCCCCTGCCTTCACATAGCCGCTGAGTTCATACAGAGTATTGGGAGCGACGGATACGGTCTGCATAAAACGGGCATCGTTGAGCTCCATATTGTGTACGAGGATACCCTGTCCCGTTCTGCCTTGTGTCAATTCAAACAAGCTGGTGCCGGGCATGCGCTGATAGGCGTCAGGCAGCCAGTTTTCCGGCAGATCCTCCCCCGTCACGCGCTCAAAGTCCGCGTTCTTCAGAAGATTGATGCCATAGCTCACCTTAGCGTTTCCCTGCCCCAGTAAAACGGCTAAAAGGGCCGCCATGATCAGCAGGCCCGAGATTCCTATGTACAGTGTTCTTTTTTTCATCGATTTATTCCTATCGCCCGCGAGCCGCGTCCTCGATCAGATAAACGCCCGCGCGGGTAATCTCTATCAGATCAATCTGCCATGAGGCGCCCAGCCTCTTTTCTTTCAGGTATGCCTTCGCCGCCCGTAAAAGACGCCTTCGCTTATCTTCATCAATAACGGCTATCCCGGCGCCAAGGCGGCTTTGGGGCCGGTACTTCACTTCCGTAAACCGGATCTTGCCGCCGTCGCTGGCGATGATATCGATCTCTCCGCCGTCAGCCCGGTAGCGCATGCACAGCACCTGCATGCCCATCGCCTTCAGATAGGAGCAAGCCTGCTCCTCCCCTTCCAGGCCGCTTTGGTAACTGCTCATGCTTCTTTTGAAAGCAGCCGGCCGATAAAGCTGCGCCTGTGGATGGGAGAGGGGCCGTATTCCCGCAGCGCCTTGATATGCTCTGCCGTACCGTATCCCTTGTTTTTCGCAAAACCATACATTGGAAACCGCTTATCCAGTTCTTCCATCTCCCGATCACGCACCACCTTGGCCACAATGGAGGCGGCGGCAATGGAATAGCTGAGCGCGTCGCCGTGTATCAGCGCGCGCTCCTCCCCGTCAAGCCCGAGATGCTGCACAGCGTCCACCAAATAAATGCCGGCCCCCGCTCCGTTTGCTGCTTGCCGCATAGCCTTCATGGTTGCCTGCAAAATATTGATGCGGTCGATCTCCTCCGCTTCGACCCGGCCGATGCCGACGAACCGGGCTGTCCGAATGATCTCATCATATACTTTCTCGCGTCTGGATGGGGACAGCTTCTTTGAATCGTCCACCCACAGTATGCGGGAATCAGACGGCATCACAACGCAGGCAGCTGTCACGCAGCCGGCCAGCGGCCCCCGGCCAACTTCATCCATTCCGGCCAGACGGATGCCCTGCCGCCAAATCGTTAAATCGCACGAAAGCAGCTGCTCCAGCCGGTCCTCACGGCTCAGTCGTGTTGTCATTGCGGGGCTTCCAGGGTTATACGGCCGATTTTTCCTCCGCGAAACTCGTCCAGCACCGCCATAATGCCCCTCTCTATATCCAGTTCCCCGCCACGCACAAGAAAACCCCTGCCCGCGCAAATCACTTCCAGCAGCTTTTCTCCCCGAAGGGTCGTGTCCGTCAGCTTATAGCGCGCAAGCAGCATATCGGCATGCGTGTTCATCAGTTCGTCCAGCAGATTCAAGCACAGCTGCAGCGTATCATGCACCTGGTCACGAATGGATCCGATATAGGCAAGCCGCTGCGCCACCAGAGGATCCTCCAGCTTGGGCCACAAAAGGCCCGGTGAATCCATCAACTCGAGATATGGCGTTACGCGGAACCACTGCGTACTGCGGGTGACGCCCGGCATATCCGCCGTTTTGATGGTGGACTTTCCCTTGATCAGGTTGATCAGGGTGGATTTTCCTACGTTGGGCACGCCGACTACCATAGCCCGCACCGTTTTTCTGATTCCTCGCTTCTGAGCGTTTTCAATCTTTTGCTTTGCCGCCGCTTCGATCAAGGGCACAACTTTATTGGCTGAGCGGAGGCTGTTGAGGGCCAAAACTGTCAGTCCCTGTGCCTTGAAATGTTCACTCCATGCCTGCGTCAGCCCCGGATCAGCCAGATCGGCCTTATTAAGCAGCACAATACGTTGCTTATACTGAACCATCTGATCAAGATCCGGGTTGCGGCTGGACAGGGGAATCCTGGCATCGCAGACCTCGATGACCACGTCAGCGCGCGTCAGCTGTTCCTGGAGTTGCCGTTTTGCCTTCGCCATGTGACCGGGATACCATGAAATGGTCAAGCGTTTTGCCCTCCTCAGGCCGATGATACCTGTCAAAAATAGCACGGCTTTGCTTAAAAAGCAAGGCCGTGAAAAGGGTTAACATTGATACACATTGTAAATAATCTGAAGATTCCAGGCTGCCGGATGGAGAGCCTTCCTCTATATGACGCGATGCACCAGCGCGATGATCTTCTGGACGCCGACAGCTATGCCCCGGTCGTTATCCACGGTATAGTCAGCGCACGCTCTGTAAAAGCCGATGCTTTGATTATATCGCTGGATCAGCTCATCCCGGCCTGAGCCCGTTCCAATTTCCGTCAGGCGGTCCGCCAGCAGCTGATCCAAAGGACGGTCTACATGGATGATAAGACCGTGATTTTGCATCAGCTGTACGTTCTCCTTCATCATCGGCACATCACTGCCCGTAGTGATGACGCTGGGCGTTTCACCCACAAGTTCCATCAGAACACCCGTTTCAGCGTTATGATAAAAGGACTCCCCCAGCTTTTTGCAGACATCCTGAACAGACATTCCCATCATCGCGCTGACGCGCTCGTCTGTGTCGATAAAGGGAACGCCAAGACTATTAGCCAGGTTTTTGCCAAGTGTGGATTTCCCGCTGCCCGCCATGCCAACCAAAAAGACATGCTGAGACACCATGTACTGTCCCTCCAGGATGTATCCTTGTTTCATAAAACTACAACCTTATCATATCACCACAATAAAATATTGGCAAGACTATCCTTAATAAGCAAAGGATACTCGTACCAATACTTGAAAGGCCGGCGAGTTTTATGAACTTATGGCCGCCTCGTCCTGCTTGATCGTTTCCGCCAGCGCGTCCGCCATCAGTTCAAGCTCCGCCTCCTGCTCGGGCAGCATAGACGAACGGATCACCATAGGAGGCACGAGCAGCGTCATATTTTTCATGGTTTTCAGCTTCTTTTGCATAATCGTGTGAGCCGATGGACTCCAGGACCCATTCCCGATGAGGGCCACCTTTCTGTTTTGCAGGTTCAGATTGCCCATGTCGGTGATCAAGGTGTCCATTCCCTGATACAGGTGCATGTTATATGTTGGAGAAGCAAGCACCAAGTGACTGTATTGGAACGCCCGGGCGATGATGTATGAATAATGAGTCTTTGACACATCGTAGATGCGGATATCCCGGATACCGCGTTGTGAGAGCAGGCCGGCCAGCCGGTGGATCACTTCCTCGGTATTGCCATACATGGAAGCATAGGCCATCACCACGCCTGCCTTCTCAGGCCTGTAGGAGGCCCATCGGGTATATTTTTCCAGCATCTTGTGCATATCTTCTCCGCGCAGAACAGGTCCGTGCAAAGGACAGATCAGTTCAATTTTCTGCCCGCCCACCTTCTTCAGCGCGCCAAGCACCTGCTGGCCATATTTTCCGACTATGTTGGTGTAATACCGGCGGGCTTCCTCCATATGCTGGTCAAAGTAATCCATATCGTCGCAAAAGAGGTTGCCGTTATAGCCGCCGAAACTGCCAAAGGCATCCGCGGAAAACAGGATATGCTTGCTGGTCTCGTAAGTGAACATCACCTCCGGCCAGTGCACCATCGGGGCCATGTAAAAGCGCAGGGTATGCCGGCCCAGCGGCAGTTCATCGCCCTCCTTAACCTCCAGGGTTCGGCCTTCCAGATTCATCTGGTAAAATTGATTGATCATCTGAAAGGTTTTCGCGTTGCCGACAATCTTGACATCAGGCCACATGCGGCAGATATCCTCAATGTGCGCGCAGTGATCCGGTTCCATATGGTTGATCACCATATAATCAAGCGGCCTGCCGTTCAGTGAAGCGCGCAGGTTATCAAAGAACTGCCGGCGGATGGCGTTGTCAACCGTATCCACCAGAGCCGTTTTCTCATCTACGATCATGTAGGCGTTGTAGGTAACGCCGTTATCCAGCGGGAACATGTTTTCAAACAACGCCAAACGGCGGTCACTGCCGCCCACCCAGTAAATATACTTGTCTATCCTCTGTATGCAATCCATAGAGAGCCTTCTTTCCTTTATTGAACTAACCCCCGCGCACAAAAAACAGCACAACCTTCAGCATTGTATTATTTCCAGCGGTCTATCGTGTTGGCAATTGGCCTAAGCGTACTCGGGAAACATAGTAAGCATACAAGGCAGAAAAGCCGCTGCCCTTCTTGCAGACAATGCAGGATGTGCAGTCTGATACAAGAGCGGTCCGGTCATTCCAGCCTTGAATATATTATACTCCACGCACATTAAAAAGCAAGTTTGAGGCGCTGAGCAGCACACGATATATAATTTACAAATTTTTCATAAACCACTATGCAAAACCGGTAATGTGTGTTATATTTACATCGGTGCCAAGCCTAATGGTCAGGTGTTCCTCCAGGTTGTGTCGTCAGGTGACTGATGTGTGAAACCACGGAACCAGCTTGAAACACATCGGTTTGGACATAATTAAAGGAGGTACATGACTAGCATGTATACCGACAAAACCCTTACCTGCCGCGAGTGCGGCGCCGAATTCCTCTTCACCGGTTCTGAGCAGGCCTTCTACGCTGAAAAAGGCTTCCAGAATGAGCCCGGCCGTTGCCCCGGCTGCCGCGCGAATCGTCGCAGCAACAGCCACGGCAGCAACAACGGCGGTGAACGCCAAATGTATGATGTAATCTGCGATGAATGTGGCGCCACCACGCAGGTTCCCTTCCAGCCCCGCGGTGATCGTCCGGTTTACTGCCGTGATTGCTTTGCCCGTCACAGCGGCCGCTAAGCTGAAGTAAGACTTCAAAACAAAGAACCCGCCGGAAGGCGGGTTCTTTTTGCGCTCAATTCATGAAATAGTTCAGCGAGGCCTGGCATGCTTCACGTCTTGCCCGGATGACATTCTCATCCGCATCAGTATTCTCAAGATCCGCTATACGGCGGCGCAGGTCTTTCATTTTAACACCCAAAGCCAGCGGGTTTTGCTTCAGGCGCGCATAGTAATCTTCCGAACTCTCCCTGGGCCTTTTGGTAATCGCGTCTACGGCATCGCCTATCTCATCTCCAAATTGTCTGCGGATATCCCCGACGCTGATGCGATCCGGCTGGTGTTCAACGGCATCCTGCAGATAGGCAACTGCCTTCATTTCATCAAAATAGCAATCCTCCGCCAAAGAGTTCAAATACTCATAATGCGAATTTCCCTCTCGGTCTGTCTGATCCTGATGAATCAGTTTGCTTAGTTCTCTCGCTTGAATGACCATTTCTTCCGTACTCAATTATACATTCCTCATCGCAGCTTAGCGTTTGTCGTTTTGATCAAAATAGCATAACCCGACATCTAAGCCTAATATTTCCGGGCTCTCTTGGGAATTGCACTCCATCAACGAGAACCTTTTCTATTATACCCCTCGTGTGAATAAGGTAAGCTCTCCTCAAAAAGCGACTATCACCAGGATCTCAACATTTTGATATAGAATTAAATTTTCAGTTGACAGAATAACCCGTGTTTGATAGTATGTTCAAGCGCTCCAAAAATTGTTATGGCGCAATTGCGGAGAGATGGCCGAGTGGTTTAAGGCGCCAGTCTTGAAAACTGGTGATGCTGAAAGGCACCGGGGGTTCGAATCCCTCTCTCTCCGCCATCTGTTCATTCACCGGCTCATGGAGAAGTACCCAAGTGGCCGAAGGGGCTCCCCTGCTAAGGGAGTAGTGTGCTAACGCGCAGCCCGGGTTCAAATCCCGGCTTCTCCGCCAGAATCCAGAAGAATCAACGCTTCTGGATTTTTATTTTATAATTCATGATCAATAAGTGAGCAAGATTGAGATAATATATGCACCCCAATGCCGACACTCGATCCGGCAAAGGGGTGCAAAAGAATATTTGATGAATAGATCTATTGTTCTGTCAAGTTGTCGTCAGTTTTCGGTGCCGTCCTCAAAACCCTGGGATGAAACCACATTGTGTTTGAGGGTGCGCAGCTCGTTGAGCTGCATGGAGATGGTACCATCCACATGATCCAGCAGCGCGCCCAGATCATGCTGGGTCTGGCGGCGCAGGCCGTCGGCATGCTGGTTGGCGTTTTCGATCAGTTCCCGGGCTTGAGCCTCCGCCCTGGCCAGCACGGTGGTCTGGCTGACCAGCTCATCCGCCTGTGCTTTCGCGTCCTCGATCATGTGCTGCGCGCGGCTGTGCGCGTCTGCCAGAATGGCACGGGCCTGTTCATCCGCCTGGCGCACGGTATCCTGAGCGTAGGTATCGGTCTTAGCTTTGGTGGTCTGGGCGTAGGTATTGGCTTCTGATACCATGCGCTGAGCCTGAGCTTGAGCTTCCTCCATGGTTTTGTTTGCGGCTGATGCGGCGTCCCCCATGATGCGTTCTTCATTGGCGATGATCTTATCCGCTTTTTCAAGGGAAGGATCATAGTTGGTCACGATGCGCTTGAGCGCGTCCATCATTTGCCCTTGATGAATCATCACGGAATCGGTAAACGGCACCTTCTTGGCGTTTTGAAGGCTCAGCGTGACTTCATCAATCAGTGCAAAAACTTCGTTTCTGGGCATTTTACGTCCCTCCCTTTGGTGTTTAATTGCCTTGCATAGTTTTATTGTATAGTCGATTCATGATTTCGTCAACTGCTTGCTTTGGCACAAAGGAAGAAATATCGCCGCCAAAGCGCGCCGCCTGACGCACCAGGCTGGAACTGATATGGGACAGTCCGGGTCTGGTCAGCAGAATCACTGTCTCAATTCCGGGCGACATGGCTTCGTTGACCCAGGCCAGGGATGACTCGACGCCAAGATCCTGCGCATCACGTACGCCGCGTATGATAAAACCCGCTCCCCGCTCGCGCGCGAAATCGACCGTCAAGCCCACGAATGACGCAATCTCGATTCCATCATCCGCGCCATCCAGCGCTCCCCGGATCATCGACATACGCTCTTCCATCGTAAAGCTGTCCCGCTTGTCCGGGTTGACAGCCACCGCGACAATCAAATGATCGCAAAGCCTGCGGGCACGCTTGATCAAATCAACGTGCCCCAGCGTGACCGGGTCAAAGCTGCCGGGAAATATCGCTGTTGTCATGCTATTCCTCCCCTCCGGAGATGATAAAGTCAAGAGCCGTTCGCCCATAGACCTTGCTGCGCCTCACCCGGAGGCCATCCGGGATACTCAGTGCGTTCCTGGCATTCCGCTCAAGTACGATCAATCCGCTATCAGAAAGCAGGTTATGCGATAGTATTTTTTCCATCACCGGGCCGGCATCCCTGGTATAGGGCGGATCGAGAAAGATCATATCAAAGCGCGCTTCTTCGCTTGCCAGCCTGTCCAGCGCCGTGAAACAATCTTCCGCAAGCACGCGGGTTTCTTCACCTACACCCAGCGCGGCAATATTGGCTCGCAGCACCTTCACGGCTTCCCGGCCCGTATCGCAGAAAACAGCCCAAACAGCTCCTCGGCTCAGCGCCTCAAGGCCAAGCGCGCCGCTGCCGGCAAACAGGTCGAGCACCCTGGCGCCCTCTGCCTCACCCTGCAGTATATTGAACATTGATTCCCGGGTCTGGTCCAGGGTAGGGCGGGTATCCATGCCATTTGGCGCCTCGATGCGGCGAGAACCAAACCGCCCGGCGATGATCCTCATATGGCTTATACCAAATTCTTGGGCTCTTTGCGCTGCACGACCGCCTTCTTCTCACGGCGCTTGCGGCGCTTGGCATCGGTGCTGATCGCGCCATGAACCTGAGCGCGAAGCGCAGGGCCGCGCAGATAACCCACGGCATAACCCATGGGGATGATCAGGATCAGCAGCGGGCCGAGCCGCTCGAGAGTCAGCAGCATGCCTGCGGCATCTGTTCCCGCCATGTTGACATAGGGAAACAGCAGCAGGCGGATCACAATGCGCAGGATGGCTTCCAGGCCAATGGCGCTGGTTTCGTGATAATAGCTCAGCGCCAAGCCGACATCCGCCCGGCGCTCATAGCCCTGCACCCAGGAGGGCAGACCGCCCAGGGTATAGACCTGCTCTGTGGCAATCGCAGAAAACACCAGGGCAATGATGATCAGGGGCAGCATGCCCAGCAGAACGGTGAACACACCCTTTAGAGGATGATAGCAGCGGGCCAGGTCCTTATCATCAAGCGGCTTGCCGTCCCCGGTCCTGTTCAGAGCTATCTGCGCGTAGGCCACATCATCAAGCCCGGCTCTGCTCCCCTCATTGACCATCAGCATAAAGAAGCCAAGCACGACCAGCAGGTTCAGCACGATGCGCAGCGGAGCTGATTCCACCAAAAGCATCTGCCCTATGAATAGGAAAATAAACACCAGTGCGATCTGGTACACCAGCACTTTCAGACCGCGTTTGGCGGCAAGTGCGCTGACAGCGCGGCCCTTCTGGTAAGGCTTATGGATGAGTACCGGCTTTTTCTTCCCCTTGGATTGGTTATTGCGCATTTATTTCTCCTCGTCCTGCGGGTAATAGCGGGGCACACGGCGCCCCGGCAGCAGCAATATTTCATATGGTATGGTACCGCACAGCTCAGCCAGCTCATCAGCGCCAACGGTTTCAGCGCCCCGGCGGCCAATCATCACGGCCTCGTCCCCTGGTACAACGCCCTCCAGCGCGCTGACATCCGCCATGCATTGGTCCATGCAAACACGCCCGATGACAGGACAGGATGCACCATGAATCAAAACACGGCCGCGGTTGCTCAGCGCCCTGGGATAGCCGTCGCCATAGCCGATGCCAAGGGTGGCGACGCGCATGGGGCGGTTTGCCGTAAAGGTACAGCCGTAACCGACAGATTCGCCCGCCTTAATTTCCTTCACAAAGGTGACTTCCGCCGTCAATTCCAAACAGGGCTGAAACATCACAGGGCTGTTTTGAGGCGGATAGCCGTACAAAGCAATGCCCATGCGTACCATGTCGAAATGATACTCGGGATAGAACAGCGCCCCCCCTGAGGCCCCCGCGTGCAGCATCAGTCCTTTAGGCAGCAGGTCTGTCAGCGCAAGAAACCTTTGCCCCTGAAGATGAGTATAGGCGCTCCGGGGGCTGTCCGCGTCGGCGAAGTGAGTATAAGCCCCCTTTAGTTGAAGATAAGGCGAGGCCTCAATCACACGCAAAACATCGCACAGCTCTTCCCCGCCCGCGATGCCGACACGGTTCATGCCGGTTTCCAGTTTCACGTGAACCTCCAAGGCTTTATCCGCCTTGCGCGCCGCTGATTCCGCCATCCTGGCGCCTGCGGCATCCGCCACCGTGGCTGTCAGGTCCCACTTAACCGACGCGTCAAAGCCTGCTTGATTCAGCGCGCCAAAGCAAAGAATGGGCAGGGTGACGCCTGACTGCCGGAGAGCTATCCCTTCCTCAGCGAGCGCGACGCCCAGAAAATCCGCGCCGGCATGCTGAGCGGCACTGCCCACTTCTTCCAATCCATGTCCGTATCCGTCTGCCTTCGCCACCACCATCAGCCGCACATGAGGAGGCAAAAAGGCACGCGCGGCTTGAATGTTGGCTTTTAGGGCAGAAAGGCTGACCTGTGTGCAGGTACGGCGCAGCGGCTCCATCAGCTTATTTCACCACCAGGTTCAGCAGCCTGCCGGGCACAAAGATGATCTTCATGATGCTTTTGCCTTCTGTAAACCTGACAACATCGGGGTTCCGGGGCAGAGTCTCTTCCCCCTCTTCGCGGGTCATGGTGCTGGGCACCATGAGGCGGCCGCGTACCTTGCCGTTGATCTGCAAAGCGATCTCCACTTCATCGGCAACCAGCTTATTCTCATCATAAGCAGGCCAGGGCTGCGCGTACAGCGGTGAGCCGAAGCCCTGCGTCTGCCACATTTCCTCGCAGATATGCGGGGCCACAGGGCTCAAGAGAAGCAGCAGCGCTTTCAGCTCATCCCTCGTGACGCTGCCCTTCAGGTACAAATCATTGACCAGGCTCATCATCGCCGCGATGGCCGTGTTGAACTTCATGCGCTCATAATCTTCAGACACCTTTTTGATGGTGCTGTTGATATTGATCTCAAGGTCCTTGCTGATCCCTTTGGCCTTGTCGTCCAGCATCTCCTGAAGACGCCACACGCGGTCAAGAAAACGCCTGCATCCGCGGGCGCCATTGATGCTCCACGGAATGGGCTGGTCAAAAGCGCCCATAAACATTTCATACATGCGGAAGGCATCGGCCCCGATCTCATCGATCATGTCGTCGGGGTTGATGACATTGCCGCGCGATTTGCTCATCTTCTCGCCGTTTTCGCCCAGGATCATGCCATGGCTGGTACGGCGCTGATAAGGTTCAGGCGCTTTCACCATGCCTATATCATGCAGGAACAGGTGCCAGAACCGGCTGTACAAGAGATGGAGCGTGGTATGCTCCATGCCGCCGTTGTACCAATCCACCGGCATCCAGTAATCAAGCGCTTCCCGGGAGGCAAACTCCTTATTATTATGAGGGTCGCAGTAACGCAGGAAATACCAGCTGGAGCCGGCCCACTGGGGCATGGTATCGGTTTCCCGCCTGGCAGGCGCGCCGCAGCGCGGACAGGGCACATTGACCCAGTCATCGATCAGGGCAAGAGGGCTTTCGCCGGAATCGGTCATTTCATATTTCTCCACCTCAGGCAGCAGCAGAGGCAGATCGGATTCTTTCAGCGGTACTGTACCGCAGTGCGGGCAATGAATGATCGGGATCGGCTCACCCCAATAGCGCTGGCGGCTGAATACCCAGTCACGCAGCTTATAGTTCACCCGGCGCTCACCGATGCCTTTTTCATTCAGGAAGCTGATCATTCTTTCCTTCGCTTCCTTCACGCTTAAGCCATTGAGGAAACCGGAATTAACCAAAATGTCTTCCTCGATGTCCGTATGAGCGGAAGTTTCGAGATCTCCCCCCGCGACCACCTCAACAATAGGCAGCCCAAAGGTTTTGGCGAACTCCCAGTCCCTCGTATCGTGACCCGGCACCGCCATAATGGCCCCGGTACCGTAGCTCATCAATACATAGTCTGATACCCACACCGGGATCTCCTGCCCATTAACCGGGTTGACGGCGGAAATGCCTTCAATAGCCACGCCTGTCTTCTTCCCTGCCATCTCGGTACGCTCAAAATCGCTCTTGCGGGCGGCTTGCGCGCGGTACTCCTGCAGGGCATCCATATTGGTGATGCGGCCTGCCATCTGCTCGATAAGCGGATGCTCGGGCGAAACCACCATATAGGTCGCGCCAAAGAGTGTATCGGGCCTGGTTGTAAATACACGCAGGGTGATATTGCTGTTGGTGATGGCAAAATTGACCTCGGCGCCCTCGCTTCTGCCGATCCAGTTGCGCTGCTGTGTCTTGACGCGTTCTATAAAGTCAACAGTATCAAGGCCATCAAGCAGCTTCTGCGCATAGCTGGTGATACGCAGCATCCACTGCTTCTTTACCTTTCGCACAACTTCACTGCCGCAGCGCTCACACACGCCGTCCACCACTTCCTCATTGGCAAGACCGACCTTGCAGCTGGTGCACCAGTTGATGGGCATTTCAGCCTTATAGGCCAGGCCATGCTCATAGAGCTTCAAAAAGATCCACTGTGTCCAGCGGTAATAGTCAGGATCAGTGGTGTTGACCTCACGGCTGTAGTCAAAGCTGAAACCTATGCGCTTCAGCTGGCGGCGAAAATGATCCACGTTATCGCGGGTCACCTTGGCCGGAGAGATCTTATGCTGGATGGCGTAGTTCTCCGTCGGCAGGCCAAAGGCATCCCAGCCGATGGGGTAGAGCACGTTGCAGCCTTCCATCCTCCGCTTTCTGGCAATGATGTCGATGGCGGTATTGCTGCGCGGATGGCCGACATGCAGTCCCGCGCCTGAAGGGTAAGGAAACTCAATCAAACCGTAAAACTTCGGCTTGCTGTAATCATTCTTTGCGGTAAAGGCCTGTTGGTCTTCCCAGATCTTCTGCCACTTTTTTTCAATCATTTCCGGTTGGTAGGGCTGTGAAAACATACTGCATCCTCCTCAAACAAACAAGGTAAAGTATAGCCATTTGCCCATGTTTTGTAAAGGATTTGAAGCGGTCCCGACGTTGACAGCAAAAAATTGTAAGACTATACTGAGTACAAAGCATTGAACGCTTGCAAGAAAGGGGCCGGGATGAAAAGGCAATTGTTTTCCCTTGTTCTGCTCATCGGCATGTTCTTCAGCCTATCCGCCCTTGCGCAAGCACAGGATATCAGTGCCTCGCTCACCTTTTCCGCAGCCGGCAATACCAGAACGCTCATCCGGCTGAATGACAAAAACTACGACAAGGCATGGAGCGGCGGCAAAGGCAGCGGTTCGCTCGACATATCATCGGATATTCCCATGTACGGCCTGTATATCGCCTGGGAGGAATCGCCCAGGGCTTTCACGATTGAGGCCTTAGACGGCAATTCCCGCCGTGAAATCGCAAGTTACGAAAGCGCTGAGTTTGTCCATCAGTATTATCCGCTGAATGGAGAGCAGCGCATCCGTTTGGTGCCCGAAAACGATAACGGCAAGCATTTCGGTATCAAGGAAGTGTTCGTGCTGGGCGAGGGCGAGCTCCCCGGCTGGGTGCAGATATGGAAGCCCGCTCATGAGGATGCGGATATGTTGCTTTTATTCGCTCACCCGGATGATGAAGTGCTGTTCTTCGGCGGCCTCCTCCCCTACTATGGGGCAGAGCGCGGCCTGAGAGTGCTGCCGGTCGTGCTGACCGACGCGGGCAGCATGCGCCACAGCGAGCTGCTCAACTGCCTGTGGAGCCTGGGGATCCGCAATTATCCGGTGACCGGTCCTTTCCCCGACCTGTACGCGCGCGATCTGGAGCATGCCTATCAGCGAAACGGCAAGCGTAAGGCAAGCGATTACATCACAGAACTTGTGCGCAAGTACAAGCCCGAAGTGATCGTCTCGCATGACGTACACGGAGAATACGGGCACGGCGTCCATGAGCTGTGCGCCGACCTGGCAAAAAAAGCCGCTCTTTATGCCGCGGACCCCGAGCGGGATCCCGAATCCTATCAGGCGTATGGTGCTTTCAGTGTGCAGAAGGTATACCTGCACCTGTATCAGGAGAAGGACAGGGATGTCTCCCTCGAGATGGATTGGGATCAGCCCCTGCTGGCCTTTGGCGGCAAAACAGGCTTTGAGCTTGCGGCGGAAGCCTACGCAAATTTTCATCTATCCCAGCACCGTTATGAGCAGTATCATGTTGAACCCCGTGACGGACGCTACAGCAGCTACCGCTTCGGGCTGTATTACAGCGCTGTCGGCCCCGATATCGCAAAGAACGATCTGATGGAGAATATTCCGATTTAATAATTGGAGGAGGACGGGATCTATGAACACCTTGGTCACAGGAGGAGCCGGCTATATCGGTTCCCATACCTGCCTGGAGCTGCTGCGCAGAGGCCATCAGGTGATCGTCGCTGATAATCTGATCAATGCCCAGGCCGAATCCCTGGAACGCGTTAAGGAACTCGCCGGGAGAGATTTCCCTTTTTATCCGATCGATATTCGCGACGAGGCGGCGCTGGAAGGCATTTTTGATCAGCATAACATTGATTGCGTCATTCATTTCGCAGGGCTCAAGGCAGTCGGCGAATCTGTCGGTATCCCGCTGCGCTACTATGACAACAATTTAAACAGCACCATGACCCTGTGCCGCGTCATGGAACGCCATCATGTCAAACGCATCATATTCTCCTCCTCCGCCACTGTCTATAAGCCCGGCGTCCCCATGCCCGCGGATGAATCAGCCGATCTTGGCTGCACGAACCCCTATGGCTGGACAAAATTTATGTGCGAGCAGATACTGCGGGATCTTGTCGTTGCTGACCCTTCATGGTCCGTTGTGCTTCTGCGCTACTTCAATCCCATCGGTGCCGATCCCTCGGGCCGCATCGGGGAAGACCCTTCCGGAATTCCCAACAACCTGCTTCCCTATGTGACCCAAACAGCGCTCGGCCGCCACAAAGAACTGCGTGTTTTTGGCAGTGACTACAATACTCACGACGGCACCGGGGTGCGGGATTACATCCATGTCAGTGATCTGGCGGACGGCCACGTGGCGGCGCTTGAGTACGCCGCGGGGCATACCGGCTGCGAGGCGATCAACCTGGGCACGGGCATCGGTTACAGCGTGCTGGATATCGTCAAGGCCTTTGAGCGCGTAACAGGCGTAAAGGTGCCCTATGCCATCACCGACAGGCGCCCCGGCGATGTTGACGCGGTGTACGCCAGCCCGGATAAGGCCCGCAGACTGCTTCACTGGGAAGCCAAGCGAAATCTGGATGATATGTGCCGCGATTCCTGGCGCTGGCAGAGCAATAATCCGCAGGGCTACGCCCGCGGATAACATTGCCGGTGTATTGAATT
>CAYZRZ010000018.1:0-21277 GCA_964480995.1 uncultured Christensenella sp. | reverse complement strand
ATTACATACTTTACATATATGTTTTATTCGGTTATCATATTATACCCTGAGTCATCCCCTGTCAAGCAGTCATGCCGGAGGAATTTCAGATGATAAATATATACCCATCATCTGCCGCGGGAAGGTTTGCTTCCTCTGCCAGATCATGCAGGCTGACCGCCTCCAAAGCCGTTCGGACAGCCAGGTCCAGAGGCGTGAACACTCCATCCCTCATGGCCCGTTCTATGCCCGGCGAACTTTCAGACACTGTCGCCTCCGCCTGATCAAAGAGGCTGTTTTCAACGGCTGACAGAATATCCCAGCCTGTGATATTCCGCGCGCCGCGCGCCAGCCTGTACCCGCCCTGAGCCCCCTTGACAGAAAGTACCAGCTCCGCGCGCCGCAGCAGGGAAAAGACCTGTTCGAGATAAAGCTTTGACAGGCCAAGACGCCCCGAGAGCGCGGCCAGCGTCTCCACCCCGGGGATGCTCTCTTGCTGAGCCAGGCTGATCATCGCGGCCAGCGCGTAGCGCCCTTTGGTTGATATTTTCATCAGTCAGCCTCCATAAAATATACTTCATTAGTAGGTTTTAATTGTAAGTACAAGACTCCTCCCTGTCAAGTGACACAAGCGCTCCGCCACTGTTAGGAACGAATCCTTATAATTATCGGATTTTAGCCAAATGTTAGCTTATGATAACCAGAAACCCAGTATTCTCAACAGGTTTCTCGCCTTCATCAAGTCTTCGGTTTTTTGACTTTCCCCTTGCCCTATGCTATCATATTCGCAGTATCGGGAGAGGAGGAGAAGGATCATGGCGAGCAGAACCCAGAAAAGAAACAGCTCCAGCCGGCACATATTTGTCCGCGTGATGAGCGTATTTTTGGCCCTTCTCATTGTCGGCGGCACCTTCGCGTCGCTGCTTCAATTGTTTTAAGTTCATCCTGTACCCTTGGAATATATTCATAGAGGAGGAAATACCATGGAACTGAAGGGATCAAGAACCGAGCAGAATCTGCACACCGCCTTTGCCGGCGAGAGTATGGCCCGAAACAAGTATGACTATTTTTCCCGCGCGGCTCAAAAAGAGGGCTATGAGCAGATCGCCGGCATCTTTGCCGAGACCGCTTTGAACGAGAAGGAACACGCGAAACTCTGGTTTAAGGCGCTGGGCGAGCTGGCCGAAGGCACGCAGCCCGGAGATACGCTGAAGAATCTGCGCGCGGCCGCCGCCGGCGAATACTACGAGTGGACCGAAATGTATAAAGGCTTTGCCGAAGTTGCCCGCGAGGAAGGCTTCAAGGAGCTGGCCCTTCGCTTTGATAACGTCGCCAAGGTCGAAAAAGAGCATGAAGCCCGCTACAACAAGCTGGCCGAGCATCTGGTGAATGACGATGTCTATGTTGAAGCCGCCCCCACCAAGTGGCACTGCCGCAACTGCGGATTCATATTTGAGGGCAAGACCCCTCCTGTCAAGTGCCCCGCCTGTGATCATCCCCGCGCCTTCTTCGAGAGGCTTGCTGAGAATTACTGATCGTCCTGCTTAAAGCATGAACCCGCAGCCTGAAGGCTGCGGGTTTTGTGTATTCTAAACATAATTTCCATCAACCCCTCTGATGCTGACCTCGCCTGCCTGAAGCAGGGTGACGCCTGTGTCCGTTTGGACGATCAGAGCCCCTTCATCCGTAACGCCAAGCGTACGGCCATACGCCGTCCTGTCCTGACGCTCAAAGCGGATATCCCGCCCGATGCTCAGGCAGCGTGAGCGGTAAAGCGCCATATGTTCCGGCACACGGCGCAGTCCATAAAAAAGTTCCGATATGATGAGCGCCGCCAGCCTTTCCCGCTCCAAGGGAATCCCCCCCGTATCAAGAGACGCGGCCTTTTCCGACAGCTCATGGGGAAAACTTGCCCCGCCTGTATTGATGCCAATGCCGATCACCGCCTGCGTGATCGCTCCGCGCGTAACAGCAAGGCCTTCGGCCAGAATACCGCCAACCTTCATGCCGCGCTGCATCAGATCGTTTACCCACTTGATTTGAAGCTCCGGCAGTCCCAGCCTGTCCCCCGCGCGCAGTACAGCCGCCGCTGCCAGTGTGGTCAGGCCGCCCGGATGCGTGCCCCCGCAGTCCAGCGCTACGCTCATATACAGCCCGCCCGCGGGCGACATGAAACAGCGCCCCAGCCTGCCGCGCCCGGCCGTCTGGGTATCGGCAAAGAAGGCAGCGGGCAGTTCTCCCCCGCGGCGCGCCCACTCCTTGGCCCGCAGGTTGGTCGAGTCAGCGCTCTCATAGCAGCTCAGGGCAATGTCTATTGCTCCCAGATTGGCTCGCAATTTTTGTTCGTCCATGTCCCCTCCTCTTAAATGACATCATATACACCGGCCGGTGTACCGGTCAAGTTGAACAGCGTCTGTGAATGCTCTATACTGTATCTACAATGGCAGAGGCGGTGGTTTGATGAAAACGGTGTTGATTACCGGCGGCACGGGCGGTATCGGTGAAGGTTTGGTGCGCGCGTTTACGCTGGATGGCTGGCGTGTGGCCTTTGGCTTCCATCACAGCCGGGAGAAGGCCGCGCGCCTGGCGGAGACTGCCGGGGCGATTCCTTTCATGGCAGACCTGCGCGACGAAGCGCAGTGCCTTCGTCTGTTCAGCGGGGCGCTCGCCCAGCTGGGCCATATCGATTGCATGATTCACAGCGCGGGCATTGACTGGCAGGGCCTGATCAGCGATATGCCGGCCGGTGAGTGGGACAGCCTGATGGCGCTCAACCTTCGCGGCGCGTTTATTCTGTCGCGCGAAGCCGTCAGGCATATGCGTCCCTTGGGCGGCGGCAGCATTCTCCTGATCAGTTCCATCCAGGCTGCCGGCGGAGCCAGCTGCGAAAGCGCCTATGCGGCCAGCAAGGCCGGCCTGGTCGGCTTGTGCAAATCCCTCGCGCGCGAGTGGGGCCCCTGCGGGATCCGAGTGAATTGCCTGTCCCCCGGCGTGATCGACGCGGGCATGATGGACGCCTTCAGTCCCGAAGATAAGGAGGCCCTGAGGCTGAACACGCCCCTGCAGCGCTTGGGCAGGCCGGAGGATGTCGCGCAGGCAGCGCTGTTCCTGTCAGGCGGAAAGGCCTCCTTTATCACCGGTCAGGTCCTGGGTGTGGACGGCGGATTGGTCCCGTAAAGATATTCCGGGCTGCCGCGGCATTTCCGCGGCAGCCCGGATCATCTCCTGCGCTTGTCAGTGCTGCTATGCTATGACACGCATCGTGTATCCCGCCTTGTATATTTGACCGGGGTCGAGCCTGCGCACATAAGGTTTGTCCTCAAAACGCCCTGTCTCCCCTTCCAGCGGCGGCAGTCCGTTCCACGGTTCCAGGCAAAGGTAAGGCGCCCTTGCCCCGGGCTTGGTCCATAACGCAAGCACCTCAAAATCCGGAAAAGTGAAAGCCAGTCCCTTGCCGGTCGACCGGTTTTCGAGGCAGACGCGCCTGGACCTGACCCCATCGAAGATCAGCGCGTCATGATCAAACATTTCATGATTCAGATATAGAACCGTCCCTTCGCGCAAAGCGATCTGCTTTTGACCGTTGATGCAGCCATCCGCGGACATGGTGCGGACCAGGCCAGTCTCCGTCTCTTCAAAGCGAATCGCATAGTCTTCAAACACTTCCCCCTCATACATCGGACAGAGAAAACCGGGATGACCGCCCAGGCAGAAGGGCATCACGCGCCTGTCGTGATTTTCAACCGTGTAGGCCGCGTCAAATCCATCCTCACGGATAGTGTACGCAACGCGCAGCGTAAAATCAAAGGGATACATCTCCCTGGATGCCTCGTCGGCGGTATAAACCATTTCGATAGACGAGCTATTGATCATGCGGGCAGAAAACTCTTTTCGCCGGACCACGCCGTGCTTGGGAATCCGATAATTCTTTCCTTCGATGCTGATCTGTCCGTTGACGGTCACGCCGATCAGGGGAAAGAGATTGGGGCCATGGCTCCCCCAGACTGCCGGATCAGCCTGCCATATGTATTCGCGCCCCTCCTCCGATCTGTAAGAGCACAGCTCGGCGCCGAGGGAATTGACCTTTGCGCATGCATTCCCGCAGAAAATCTCATAGTCTGCCATGCTCATTCACCAAGATAATAGAAGCCTTCATCAGGCAGCAGTCCGCCCACGGAGGCCGGGTTCGCCGCTAAGAGGATCTCAAACAGGGGGCTTAGCTGCGAGCGCATTTCAGCCCCCGCGACATAGACAATATTACATAGCGGGATCGCGTTTTCGGCGATCTTCTCATTGGGCAGGATGCCGGCTTTGACAATATCGGCCGCTGCCAGCGCCGGATGGTTGTTGACATAATCAACGGAGGAGGAATACTTGGTCAGAAAGGCCTGCAGATCCCGGGGACGCTCATCAGCAAAGCCGGCGCGCACCACCAGGCAGCCCATGGACAGCACGGCCTCGGGTTTTCCATCCTTCTCCGCCGCTTTTTTGAACTCCTCGGTCATATCAAGCGCTACGCGGTAGCTTGGGTCCTTCATGAGCAGGGCTGTCACCATCGGCTGGGGCAGCATCACAATATCAGCCAGGCCGGAGGCCGCCAGGGTGGATACCTCATTGTGCTCTCCCTTAAAATCGAGATTTGCCTCCACCCCGTTCACGCTCAGGATATAGTTAAGCGCGTACTCCGGTACAGCGGCCTGTCCGGACAGTGTGATTGTCTTCCCCGCAAGATCGGCGACCTCCCGGATGCTGTCGCCCTTCTCGAGCACATAGAGCACGCCCAGGGTATTGATCGCAAGCATCCGGACGCGGCCCTGGGTCTTTTGATACAGCATGGCGGCCAGATTGGTCGGAAGCGCCGCGATATCGAAGCTGCCTGACGCGATGACGCCCACCAGCTCCTCGGGCGCCGCGGCCAGGCTGAATTCATAGGCAGGGTCGTCCTCCGCGATCAGCGGAGCCAGGCTCATGCCGGTCGGACCTATCAGACCGTATACGCGTACCGGTGCAGCTTGCTCTCCCAGCGCTACATCCAGCGGCATCAAAGCCGCGATCAGCGCCGCAGCACAAAGCAGGGCCAGCTTTTTCATCAATAGTTTCCTCCATCCACCGGCTTATCCCGTCCCTCAAACGCCGAAATAGCACCACTGGCGCCGATGCGGTCCACGCCCGCGTGAAGGTAAGAAAGAATATCTTCCGCCGTGCGGATGCCGCCCGAAGCCTTCACCCGCACCCCGGGGCCGATGTGCGCTTTGAGCAGCTCAATGTCCTTCATCGTCGCCCCGCCCGTTCCAAAGCCGGTTGAGGTCTTGATAAAATCCGCGCCCCCTTCGGTGACGCAGCGGCACAGGGCAATCTTTTCCTCATCCGTCAGGTAACAGGTCTCGATAATGACCTTCAGCACTTTATCCCCGGCTTCCTTTTTGAGCAGGCGGATCTCATCGGTCACACGCTCGAACTCCCCCGCTTTCACATCGCCCAGGTTGACCACCATGTCGATCTCCCCGGCACCTTCCGCGATGGCCTGCCGGGCCTCGGCCGCCTTCACATCCGAGGGATTATAGCCCAAAGGGAATCCGATCACCGTGCAGACATTGAGCGACGGATAGGCCTCCTTGGCCCGCTTGACAAAACAGGGCGGAATGCATACGCTGGCCATGCCCCAGCGCAGCCCCTCCTCACAGATCACCCTGATCTGCTCCCAGGTCGCTGTCGGCTTCAATAAGGTATGATCCACATGCGAAAATACCGTTTTCATATCCATAACCGTACCTCCAAATCATTCCATGGTTCATGCCTATCGTAGCACGCCGGGGCCTTATTGTCATCCGTTTGGCGCTATGGTATGATGATTTCATTAACCGAATGCCTTAACGCCAGGAAGGGACGGCTGATCCATGTCATTCTCCTTGCAAAGCGCCGCCGCCGGCATCTCGATTGCCCTGGGCGGCTATGCCTACCTGTCCGTTGAAAGCCGTTATCTCGGCGCGTTTTTATTCAGCTTCGGCCTGTATGCCGTGTGCCAGTATCAGATCCCCCTGTTCACGGGCCGTGTCGCCTACCTTGGACGTCCGGGCGGCTACAAACCGGGCAAGCTATTGCTCATGCTGCTGTATAATTTTATCGGGGCCGCGGCTGTCGGCCTGCTGTTCCTCCCCATGTCCGGCGGTATGGACATCCTGAGCGTCGCGCATAAGAAGCTGATTCAGCTGCCGCATGAGAGCTTCATCCACGGCCTGTTCTGCGGCATGATCGTCTTCATCGGGGTGGATATATACCGCCGCTATGACGATCCGCTGGGCCGTTACCTTGGTGTTCTGCTGGGTGTGCCGGCTTTCATACTGGCCGGTTTTGAACATTGCGTGGCAGACATCTTCTACCTGGCCGCTGCCTGGAAGCATGGCCTGGGTTTTGACGTGAACCAGCTCCTGTTCCTTTTGATGGTCATCCTGGGCAACAGCGCCGGAGCTCTGATCATGAATGCCCTGGTCCCTCAGCCCAAGCCAAAGACAACATAAAGAGGAGGATCATGATGCCGTATTGCGAGAAATGCAGAACCATCGTCGATGACAACTGCCCCGTACACAAGCAAAAGCACCTGCGGGAACCTGAACCCAACGACCCGGTACTGATCGCGGAGCTCAGCGGTATCACGGCAGCGATGATGGAAGGCGTGCTGCTGGATGAAAAGCTGCCTTTTCTCAAGGAGGGAAGACTGGGCGCCGGCATGAGCGTTTGGATCGGCAGCATGATGGAAAACTACAGCTTTTTTGTACCCTACGCTCTTCGCGAACAGGCACAGGGACTGTACGCGCTGGTTTGCCAAGCCCCTGCGCAAGCCGGAGAAGAAGAGGAAGAAGAAGCGCCCAGGCTGGATGAAGACAGTAAAAACTGACCTTTTATGAAGATGCGCGCCAGGCGGGATGACTCCCTTCTCGGCGCGCTTCTATATATTAGGGTTATATCAGCCTGTTAATCCCACAGTACCGCCTTCCCCGCCTTCAGCGTGGCCGGCATATTGATCAGTCTTTGATTCCTGCTGCCCCGGAAGCGCAGATCAAGCGTCTTTTGCTCCAGGATGAAGGGGCCGTCCACCAAAACGTCAACGTGTTCAAGAGCCGCTATGACGTCCGGAGCGCGGTTTTTCAGGATATGCTCGACCGTATCGCCCGTATAGCACCATACGTTGAGGCCCTGCGCTTTGGCCATCGCCGCCATCTCGCGGACAGCTTCAGGCTGTACCAGCGGCTCGCCGCCGGATAGGGTCAGCCCGTCCAGCAGGGGGTTTTTGCGGAGCATGACGCGTACCTCTTCAGTGTCTGCCTCCCGGCCGCCGCCAAAATCGTGCGTCTGCGGGTTATGGCAGCCGGGACAGCCATAGGGACAGCCCTGCATAAAGACGGTCAGGCGCAGGCCCGGCCCGTCCACAATGCTGTCATTCACGATACCCGATAGCCGAAACCGCATGATGCCTGCCCTTTCTTAAACGTTGTGCTTGAGACGGTCCCGCTCCTCCGATTGCTTGGCGTTGTTGAAGCGGTCGGTGGTGCCGACCAGATACCCCGTGATGCGGCGGATGCGCTCAAACTTATGGTCTTCCTCGCTTCTTCCGCACTGCGGGCAGCAGTCTCCGATGATGCCGTTATAGCCGCAGACCGGATCGCGGTCGACCGGGTGGTTGATGGACCCGTAGCCGACACCGCTCTTTTGCATGTGGCGCACGATCTTCTCAAAGGCCTCCAGGTTCTGAAGCGGGTCGCCGTCCATCTCCACATAGGTGATGTGCCCGGCGTTGGTCAGCGCGTGATAAGGCGCCTCAACGCTGATCTTCTCAAAGGCGCTGATAGGATAATAGACCGGCACATGGAATGAGTTCGTGTAGTAGTCCCTGTCCGTTACGCCCGGGATGCTGCCGTAGCGCTCTTTATCCATCCTGACGAAGCGGCCGCTGAGACCCTCCGCGGGGGTACCGATCAAGGTATAGTTCATGCCCGTTTCCTGCGTCTTGCGGTCGAGGTAGCCGCGCATGAAGCCAATGATTTCAAGGCCCAGGTTCTGGCTCTCCTGGTTTTCGCCGTGGTGCTTGCCGCGCAGGGCCACCAAGGTCTCCGCCAGGCCGATAAATCCCACGGAGAGGGTACCGTGCTTGAGCACTTCGCGCACTTCATCGTCCCACTTGAGCTTTTCGCTGTCGATCCAGACGTGCTGGCCCATCAGGAAGGGGAAATTATATACCTTCTTGCGGGCGATGATCTCAAAACGCTCATTTAACTGATCATAGACCAGATCCATCCTGCGCTCCAGTTCCTCAAAGAACCAATTGATATCCCCCTTGGCCTCAATGGCGATGCGGGGCAGGTTGATGGATGTAAAGGACAGGTTGCCGCGGCGGGGAGCGACCTCGCGGTCCGTATCATGGGCATTGGCCATCACACGGGTGCGGCAACCCATATAACCCACTTCCGTCTCGGGATGGCCGGGCTTGTAATACTTGAGATTATAAGGGGCATCCAGAAAGGAAAAGTTCGGAAAGAGCCTCTTGGCCGAACAGCGGATGGCCAGCCTGAAAAGATCATAGTTGGGGTCCTGAGGGCTGGAGTTGACGCCCTCCTTCACCCTGAAAATCTGGATGGGGAAGATAGGGGTTTCTCCCCGGCCAAGCCCGGCTTCAGTCGCCAGCAGCAGCTGTTCCATGACCAGCCGGCCTTCGGGCGAGGTATCGGTACCGTAGTTGATCGAGGAAAAAGGCACCTGCGCGCCCGCTCGGCTGTTCATGGTATTGAGGTTGTGCACCAGCGCTTCCATCGCCTGATAGGTTGCCTTGATGATCTCCCGGTCAGAGAATTTTCGGGCGTTCTTCAGCAGCTTCGCGGCATCCTCCTTTGAGATCAGAGCGCGCAGCCGGGCAGCCAAAGCGTCTGTAAACGCTTCCTTCTCAGCCATTTCAGGGTACAGGCCGGTTTCAGCCTCCACATCGTTGAGCATGCCCCGCACCAGTTCTTCCGCGTTTTCGGTATCAAACTCCGCTTCCAGAAGACGGATCATGTTGTCGCGGAAACGCTTGCGGTAGGTCTTCTTTACGCCGGGGGCCATGCCGTAATCAAAGTTGACGACGCTTTGGCCGCCATGCTGGTCGTTCTGGTTGGCCTGGATGGCGATGCAGCAAAGGGCTGAATAGCTGGCGATATCCATCGGCTCGCGGAGCACGCCGTGGCCGGTAGAAAAGCCGTCTTTAAACAGCTCCAGCAGGTCGATCTGGCAGCAGGTAGTCGTCAGGGTCAAAAAGTCCATATCATGGATATGAATATCCCCGTTTTGGTGGGCTTCGGAATGCCTGGGATTGAGCACATACATCTCATAGAACTGCTTGGCACCTTCGGAGCCGAACTTGAGCATCGCCCCCATGGCGCTGTCGCCGTTGATGTTGGCGTTCTCACGTTTCATATCGGAATCCGAGGCTGATTTGAAGGTGATGTCCTCATAGGTTTTCATCAGGCGCGTGTTCATCTGGCGCACACGGCTGCGCTCCGCGCGGTAGAGAATATAGGCCTTAGCCGTGCGGACAAAGCCTTTTTCGATCAAAATGCGCTCAACAGAATCCTGCACTTCCTCCACGCTTGGCGTAGCGGAGATGTTCTCATTCTTTTCAAGGTCCTCCATTACCAGCCGGGTCAGCTCCCTCGCTGTGTCCTCCCCTTTTTGGCTGCCGGACGCGGCAAAGGCGCGCGCAATGGCCTGATCGATCTTTGCGCTGTCAAAGGGCACAACTCTGCCGTCCCGTTTTTTAATACTGGTGATCATGAACCTATCCTCCTGTTGATGCTGCCTGACAATATCGTTCTGCCCGGCCATTATAGCCCTGCCGTATGGGGCTGTCAAGGCAAAATCCACCGTATATGGTGAGAAAAACAAAGCAGCGACCCTACATGTAGTAGTCGCTGCTAACCGATAGAATATCGGGATCAGATCTCTATTTTGGGCTCCCTGTCGTTTCTGCGAAAGAGTACAAAGCGCTTGCCGATCACCTGAACGGGTGACGCGCCGGTGCGAAGGCACAGTTCCTGCGCCGCCTCGCGGGCGGACAGGGGCGCGTTTTGCAGCACCGCGCACTTGATCAGCTCGCGGGCCTGCAGCACATCATAGGCCTCCTTGACCGTGGCGTCTGAGATGCCTTCCTTGCCGATATAGAGCACCGGGGACAGCGTATTGGCCATGCCGCGCAACGCGGCTCTTTGCTTGGGGGTCAGTTCCATTGTATGTTCCTTTCAAAGTTCAGGTCGGTATGATTTATTCTACGAAATCAAACTCCATATCATCCATGCGAACCGTATCGCCTTCCTTGGCACCGGCATTTCGCAGGGCGTTTATGATGCCGCCGCGCTGCATGGTTGCCTGGAACCACAGGAGGCTCTCGTGGTCGTCAAAATTGACGGATGCAATCAGGCGCTCGATAGAGGGGCCTTCCACCACATAGACATCGTGGTCCATCGTGATGGTGAATCCCTTGAGCGATTCCTCCAGCTCGGCAGGCGCTTCCTCGTAGCGCTCCTGCGCGGGCAGAGCGGACAGCATCTCGATCACACGGTTAAGCAGATCGTCAAAGCCCTGTCTTGCAGCCGCGCTGACCGCAAAAACGGGCATATCGCCGGCTGCCTCGCGAAGCCGCTCCAGGTTCTCCTCAGCCCCGGGCAGATCCATCTTATTGGCCGCGACGATCTGCGGCCTCCGGTCAAGCTGGCCGTAACGGCGCAGCTCCTCGTTGATCTGGTGATAATCCTCCACCGGGTCGCGGCTCTCGGAACCCGATACGTCCACCACATGGATCAGAAGCTTCGTCCTCTCCACATGCCGCAGGAAAGAGAACCCGAGACCAGCGCCTTCAGAGGCGTTTTCGATCAGCCCCGGAATGTCCGCCATCGCGAAGCTGACGCCTTGATGCGAGACAATGCCCAGGTTGGGCGTCATGGTCGTAAAATGATAGTTGGCGATCTTGGGACGCGCTGATGACACAGCGGCCAGAATAGAGCTTTTCCCCACATTGGGATAGCCCACCAGCCCTACATCGGCAATTGTCTTCAGTTCCAGCGTCAGATCATGCCACTGGGTACGGATGCCGGGTTTGGCGAAGTTGGGCGCCTGGCGGGTAGGCGTGGCGAAGCGCGCGTTGCCGTGGCCCCCGCGGCCTCCCTTCAGCAGCACCTTGCTCTCCTCGTCTTTAAACATATCGGCAACGATGCGGCCCTGTGCGTCACGAACAACAGTGCCTACAGGCAGCCTGATGATCAGGTCCTCCCCCGATTTGCCCGTGCGGCGAACGGCGGAGCCGTTTTCACCGTTTTCAGCCGCGTACTTTGACTTGAAGCGGAAATCAAGTAGGGTATGAAGGTTGTGGTCGGCGATCAGCACCACATTGCCGCCGTCGCCTCCGTCACCGCCATCGGGTCCGCCATTCTGAACATACTTCTCCCGATGAAAGCTGACCGCCCCATCGCCGCCATTGCCGGCTTTTATGCGCAAAGGCGCTCTGTCTACAAAAGATGCCATGTTTACTTACTCTCTCTCACGCTTTGTTTCCTCATCCTCCAGAAGCACGCGGTAAAGCGCCGCCGCCTGCTCCTTCCTTACCGTTTCCTGCGTGTCGAGCACTTCATAGCGTCCGACGCGGCTGCCGAAACGGATCTCCATCACATCGCCCGCTTTCACCTCGCTGCCGGCCTTGGCCTGGCGGCCGTTGAGCGACACGCGGCCGCCGTCACAGGCTTCCTTGGCCACGGTGCGCCGCTTGATGAGGCGGGAGACCTTCAAATACTTATCTAAACGCATATCTGCCTCTCTGATCATTCCCATAGCTCAATCGATGGATAAAATAGATAAAACAGGAAAAAATGAACGGGGTGAACACACCCCGTTCATTCGAATGCCTTGGAAAAATCAGTTCATCTCGTCCTTCAAGGCCTTGCTGGCCTTGAAGACAGGGGCCTTGCTGGCCTCAACCTTGATTTCCTCGCCGGTGCGGGGGTTGCGGGCCACGCGCGCGGGGCGCTTCTTGCTTTCGAAGGTGCCAAAGCCGATCAGCTGGACCTTCTCGCCTTTCTTCAGGGTTTCTTTAATGGTGTCAACGAAGGCGACAACGGCAGCTTCCGCGTCCTTCTTCTTCAGTTGGGTGGCCTCCTGGACCGCTGCTACGAGCTCAGACTTATTCATTAGTTTTCCCTCCATCGATTGAATGAAAGCAAGGCCTCATTCCGCTTGCTTGCTTCGGTTCCAGTATACATCCCATTCTTCTAAAGTCAAGTATTTGCTTGCTTTTTCATCCATTTTCAGCGCTTTTTCCATGAATTCAAAGCGCTTAATGAACTTATCGGTCGAAATATTAACCGCTTCATCCGGATATACATTCATCAGCCTGGCCGCGTTGACCGCCGCGAAGAAGAGATCACCCAGTTCCTCCTTGCCGTCGCGGCCGGCATTGAGGTCCTGCAGCAGTTCATCCGCCTCTTCATGCACCTTTTTGAGCGCTTCACGGGGATCATCCCAGTCAAAGCCGGCCTTGCGGGCCGCTTCCTGCACTTTCACCGCGCGAAGCAGCGGAGGCAGGGACGGCGTCAGGGCACGCATCTTTTGGGCCTGGGTCTGATCGCCGCGCTCCTTTGCCTTGATCTTCTCCCAGTTGTCGCTGACCTCCCCGGCGCTGTTCAAGCGATCGCTGCCGAAGATATGGCTGTGGCGCTTGATAAGCTTTGAACAGATCGCCGTGCTGATATCCCCCAGCGTCATGGTACCGCATTCCTCACCGACTACGGCGTGGAATACCACCTGCAGCAGCACATCGCCCAGTTCATCCGCGGCCGCTTCCCAATCCTCTTGGGATATCGCGTAAGCGGCTTCGTTTGCCTCTTCGATCAGGTAACGGGCCAGGCTTTTGTGCGTCTGTTCCCTGTCCCAGGGGCAGCCTTGCGGCGCGCGCAGCAGGCGCATGATATTAACAAGGTCCTGCACATCGTACCTGTCCTTGTAATGGCCTGTTTTGGGCAGTACAAGAGCCCCGCAGGTGTGATCATAGCGGGGCTGGCGGTCCAGATCCTCAAGTACAGTCTCCACAAACCGGCGCGGGTTCCCCTGCCCGGGCGGGAAGAAACACAGCGCGCAATCCGCGTCAAAGTACTCAAGCAATTGAAGCTTGCACTCACCCGCGACCTCTCTGGAAAACAACTCCGTCAGGCAGACCGGCCTCTGCGCGTCAAATACCCTGAGGCTGAGCGCGTCGGAGGCAAGAACCGGCCTGATGCCGGGCTTGGCGGCCAAAAAGGGAACCTCAAGCCCCACGCCGGGCAGAATACGCAGCTGCTCTCCCACCAGCTCCAGAAGTCTTGAGACAATGGTATCGGCAGAAGGATCAGCCACGGCAAAGCAAAGCGGGGCAGACTCCGCGCGCTTCAATAGCTCAGAAGCAGCCATGTCGGCAAGCTGGTCAAAATCCTCACTCTGTTCATAGAGATGGTCAAGGGTGGCAAACGGGATGTCCTGCTCCTCAAGGTATTTGGCAGCGCCATGGCGGCCGGTGCGCAAAACAAGCTGTTTGGCGCCTTTTAGCGCTTCCACAGCCCCGAGTGTCAGGTAATCCTTTGATCCCGGCCCCAATGCGGCGACAGTGATGGTAAACACGCTATTTCATCCTCTTTCTGATAAAGCCCGGCATATCCTGCGGCATGATGGCCTTCAGGCGCAAGGCGGCGGCAAAGTAGACGAGACCGGACAGTGCAATCAAAGCCAGCATATACAGCCAGGAGCGGCCGAGCGCGGCCCCGAACCCCCATCTGACGGGAATCAGCACAGCGGCCATCACGGCCGCGGCCATCATCGGCCGCCACATTATCTCACTCAGGTTCAGCTTCATGTCAGTGTGTTTTCTGACATAATAAAGATTTGGAACGAAACTGACAATGTAGCATAAAAGCGAAGCATATGGCGCGCCTCGAATGCCAACCGCAGGGATGGCAACCAGGCTGTAGTTGAGCGCCATTTTGACTGCTACGCCCAAAGCCAGCGTATACATGGGGATGCGCTGGCGGCGCAGAGCCTGCAAGATAGCGCTGGTCGCCTGCACCTGGATGAAAAACAGGATGGTCAAGCTGCTGATCTCAAGCAGCCTGGCGCCCAGCCGCAATTGTTCCGCCGTATACTTGCCGCCGCGGCCAAAGAGTAAAAACAGAACAGGCTCCGCGAGCAGGCTCAGGCCGATTGAGCAGGGAAAACCAACCACGGATGCGAGGCGAAGGCCTGTGGCCGCTTCCTGTGCCACCTTATCGTGCCGTTTTTTTGTCAGCGCGTGGGAAATAGCCGGCACGAGATTGGCGGAGATAGCCGCCGCAAGCGCTGTCGGCACATTGATCAGGGAGATCACCGGGCCGGAATACACGCCATAGCTTATCAGCGCCTGGGTCTCTTCCATATAGCCCTGCATGATGCGCTTGAGCATAAAGCTGTCCACCAGCCCCGCCAGCGGCACAATGCTGGCTCCGATGGTGATGGGGATGGAGATCAAAGTGATCTCCCGGGCCAGACTCCCCGTGGACGCGTCCTCGGCTGAAATCTGGGGCAGGCGCTGCATGTCCTTGCGGTGGATATAGTAATCCCCCATCATGTAGGCGAGTGCTGCCGCCTCGGCCACAGAGGTGCCCAGTAGCGCGCCCGCGGCGCCCATGGCGTAGCCGCCGCGCCGCATGCCGAAAACAGCGAAGGGCAGGGCGATGAATACTTTGCCCACCTGCTCGATCAACTGCGAGATAGCTGTCGGCACCATGCGCCGCTTGCCCTGCATAAAGCCGCGGAAGGCGCTCATCACGCTGACCAGAAACAGGCTAGGCGCGATGACCAGGAACCCAAGCGAGGTTTCCGCCGTCGCCGTCGCCCGGCCCAGGCTTTGGTATGACAGCATCATGAAGGCTGTGGCCGCCGCCCCAAAGAGGCTGAGAATGATCAGGGAGGTTTTGAACACCCGCCGGGCATTGCGCGGGTCTTCCTGCGCCAGGTACTGTGCCACCATGCGGGAGATAGCCACCGGAATACCGACTGTGGAAATGGACAACAGCAAATTGTAGGTAGGGAAGACGAGGTTGTATACACCCATGCCCTCCGGCCCGATGTTGTTGTTCAGCGGGATTTGGTAAAGTACGCCGACCACCTTGCAGATGAGGCCCGCGATACCCAGAATACTGATTCCTCCGGCAAGGGATTTTTGTCGCTCGGTCATATATCTCCGCTATGCGTCAGGGGAAGGAACATCCTCCCCCTGCGCTTTATGCTTTATATTTGGGTATCATCCCCGTCAGCCGCGGGCTGCTCCGGCTCCCCGCCTTCGGGCGCTGTTCGCGTGTCAGCGGCCGGCGCGATATTCCCATCGGCCTCGAATGCCTCTATTTCCTCGCCGGCCTCGGATTCCTCAATATCTTCATCGACCTCGGGTGCCGCTATGTCCACATCCACGATGCGGCTCCCCTCAGCCACCCGCATCATGCGCACGCCCTGCGTGACGCGTCCTGTCTGGCGGATATCCTCCACCCTGGTGCGGATGATCGTGCCGTCATCGGTGATGATCATCAGCTGATCCCCCGGGCTGACCATCAGCATTGCGGCCAGAACGCCTGTTTTATCAGTCAGATTCATCACCGCGATGCCCTTGCCCGCGCGGCCCTGCTCACGATACTCATCGGCATCTGTACGCTTTCCATAGCCCAGCTCCGTGATGCAAAGCACCTGCTTGCCCTCCTCCACCAGACTCATGGCCACCAGCTCGTCCTTGCCCGACAGCCTCATGCTGCGTATGCCCTGAGAACCGCGGCCCGTAGCCCGGATAGTCTTTTCACTGAAGCGGATAGACTTGCCCAGGCGGCTGGCCATCATGATCTCCTCATCGCCGCGTGTTAGCTGCACGCCGATCAGCTCATCTTCATCCTGCAGGGTCAGGGCGATCAAGCCGCTTCGCCTGAGGTTTTTGAACTCCTGCAGAGAGGTCTTCTTGACCAGTCCATTTTTGGTAGCAAGCATGAGGTAGTCGTCGCTTTCGCGATCGGGCACCGGCAGCATCATTGTCACCTTCTCGCCGCCCTGCAGCTGCAGGAGGTTCACAATAGCCGTCCCCTTGGCCGTGCGGCCTGACTCGGGGATCTCGTAGCACTTCAGCCCGTACACGCGGCCCTTGTTGGTGAAGAACAGCATATCGCTGTGGCTGTTGACCACATAAAGCTTTTCAACAAAGTCCTCTTCCCTCGTGGTCAGCGCCGCCACGCCCTTGCCGCCCCTGTTTTGAGAACGGTAGGTGGACTGGCTGAGGCGCTTAACATAACCAAAGTGCGTCATGGTAACCACCATGTCATCCACGGGGATCAGATCCTCGATATCAATCTCGCCTTCGACCAGGCTGATCTCGGTGCGGCGGTCGTCCGCGTGCTTGGCGCGGACCGCCAGGAGCTCTTCCTTGATGACGCTCATCAAGAGCTTTTCATCCGCCAGGATACTCTCCAGGTAGGCGATCGTCTTTTGCAGCTCATCAAACTCAGCCTGCAGCCTGTCAGCCTCCAGGTTGGTCAGCCTCGCCAGGCGCATATCCAGAATGGCTTGGGACTGGACGTCAGAAAAATCAAAGCGCTCAATCAAGCGGACCTTGGCGGTCGGGGTATCCTTAGAGGTGCGGATCAGGCGCACCACCTCGTCGATGTTGAGCAGCGCCTTAAGTAAACCCTCCAGGATGTGGGAGCGGGCCTTGGCCTTGTTCAAATCATAGCGGGTCCGGCGTGTCACCACATCCTTCTGGTGTTCAATATAGTAGTACAGCATCTCCTTGAGGCTCAGCACGCGGGGCTGGCCGTTCACCAGCGCCAGCATGATGGCCCCAAAGGTCTCCTGCATCTGGGTATGTTTATAGAGGTAGCTGAGTACAACAGTAGGCTGCGCGTCTTTTTTCAGCTCGATGACGATGCGCATGCCGTTGCGGTCCGATTCATCGCGCAGGTCACTGATTCCGTCGATGCGCTTTTCATGCACCAGCTCGGCGATCTTGGTGATCAGCTTCGCCTTATTAACCGCGTAGGGTATTTCCGACACGATGATACGGTCGCGTCCGTTTGCCATGGTCTCTATCTCTGACTTGGCGCGGGTGACGATGCGCCCGCGGCCTGTGTAATACGCTTCCCGGATGCCGCTGCGTCCCAGGATCACACCGCCGGTGGGAAAGTCAGGCCCCTTGATATACTCCATCAGCTCATCCATCGACAGCTCGGGGTTGTCGATCATGGCCACGACCCCGTCGATCACCTCGCCCAGGTTGTGCGGGGGTATGTTGGTCGCCATGCCCACAGCAATGCCGCTGGAGCCGTTGATCAGCAGGTTTGGGTAGCGCGCGGGCAGGACGGAGGGCTGCATCAGCGTTTCGTCAAAGTTGGGGTAGAAATCCACCGTATCCTTATCGATCTCGCCGATCAGGTAGCCTGACAGCTTGGACAGCCTGGCCTCCGTATAACGCATCGCGGCCGCGCCGTCGCCGTCTACCGAACCGAAGTTGCCCTGCCCCTCGACCAAGAGCGAGCGGGTGGAGAAGTCCTGCGCCAGGCGTACCATCGCGTCATACACGCTGCTGTCGCCATGCGGGTGGTACTTGCCCAGCACTTCGCCGACGATACGGGCGCTCTTGCGGTAGGGCTTGTCGCTGGTCATGCCCAGTTCGTTCATGGCATAGAGGATGCGGCGGTGCACAGGCTTGAGCCCGTCGCGCACATCGGGCAATGCGCGGTTGATGATGACCGCCATCGCGTACGAGATAAAGGATGTTTTCAGCTCGTTTTCCAGATCCGCCGGAAGCAGCCTGTCTTTAATATCGCTCATTTCTACCCCTCCTCCGCTTACACGTCAAGGTCTCTGACCAGGTCGTAATTCTGTTCAATAAACTCACGCCTGGGCTCAACCTGATCACCCATCAGGAGGGTCATGGCCTCGTCCGCCGCGATGGCATCGTGCGCCGTCACCTGCTTCATGGTGCGGGTCTCAGGGTTCATCGTCGTGGTCCACAGCTGCTCGGCGCTCATCTCGCCAAGGCCTTTGTAGCGCTGGATCTCAGGCTTGGGGTCGCGGCCGATACGGTCAAGCAATGCCTGCAGTTCTTTGTCATCGTAGACATAATGCTCCTGTTTGCCCTTGGTCACCTTGTACAGCGGCGGCATGGCAATATAGACGAAGCCGTTATCGATCAAAGGACGCATGTAACGGTAGAAAAAAGTAAGCATCAGGATACGGATATGGGCTCCGTCGACATCGGCGTCCGTCATGCAGACGATGCGGTGATACCGCAGCTTGGCCAAGTCAAACTCATCGCCAAAGCCGCAGCCGAAAGCCGTGATCATGTTTTTGATTTCGGCGTTAAGCAGGGCTTTGTCGATGCGGGTCTTTTCGACATTCAATATCTTGCCGCGCAAGGGCATGATGGCCTGAAAGTGCCTGTCACGCCCGGTTTTGGCACTGCCGCCGGCTGAATCGCCCTCGACGATGAAAATTTCGCACTTGGCGGGGTCCCTCTCCGAGCAATCGGCCAGCTTGCCGGGCAGGGAAGCGGATTCGAGCACTGTCTTGCGACGGGTCAGCTCACGCGCCTTTCGGGCTGCCTCGCGGGCGCGGGCGGCGCCCAGGCAGCGGTCAAGGATGGCGCGTCCGACACTCGGGTTCTCTTCCAGAAAGGCACTCAGCCCCTCGCTGACGAGGCTGTCCACAATGCCGCGCACGACACTGTTGCCGAGCTTTGATTTTGTTTGCCCTTCGAACTGCGGCTCCTTCAGCTTCACAGAGATGACCGCCGCGATGCTCTCGCGCACATCCTCGCTTTTCAGGTTGACGTCCGCTTCTTTTAAGAACTTGTAGCGTCGGCCGTAATCATTGATGCATCGGGTGAGCGCCGCTGAAAATCCCTGCAGGTGAGTGCCGCCCTCAGGCGTGTGAATGTTGTTGGCGAAGGCAAAGATGTTTTCAGAGTAGGTATCGTTATACTGCATCGCCACCTCCACCGACACATCCTGCTTGAGGCCTTCGATGTAGATGGGTTCAGGGAAGAGCACTTCCTTGTTTTTATTGATATACTTGACAAACTCGGCAATGCCGCCCTCAAAGTGGTAGACGCGTTCATCCGGCGCGTCCCCGCGCTCATCACGGATGATGATGCGGATGCCCCTGTTCAGGAAAGCCATCTCCCGCATGCGCACGCGCAGGGTATCAAAGCGGAACTCCGTCTCTTCCTCAAACACGCCGTCAGGATTTTCGGCAGACTTGATATCCGGCCAGAAGCGGATGGTGGTCCCTGTCCGGTCCGTCTCGCCGACGACTTTCAGATCGTATTCCACCTTGCCGCGGTTATATTCCTGCTGATAGATCCTGCCGTCCTGATACACCGTCACCATAAAGTGGCTGGACAGGGCATTGACGACTGAGGCGCCTACGCCGTGCAGGCCGCCGGACACTTTATAGCCTTCGCCGCCGAACTTGCCGCCGGCATGCAGAACGGTCAGGCAGACCTCGACCGCGGGCCGCTTCAGCTTGGGGTGCAGTCCCACCGGGAAGCCGCGGCCGTCATCCTTCACCTCGACTGAACCATCCTTCATCAAGCGGACCTCTACCTGCGTGCAGTAGCCGGCCAGCGCCTCGTCAATGGAATTATCTACGATCTCATATACGCAGTGGTGCAGGCCGTTGACATCGGTGGAGCCGATGTACATGCCGGGCCGCTTGCGCACGGCCTCCAGTCCTTCCAGCACCTGTATCTGGTTTTCATCGTAATGAGCGTTGACATGGGTTGCCATCGCGCTCATACTTTCTTTGTGTTCGGTCATTGTTTCCCTCGTTTTCTACGCTGAAACAGCGCGCTTATCACACTGACCATAATACCACAAAATGGTCAAAAAGTGAAGCACGAAACAGGGGCAGAAATTGCGTATATAGTAAGGAAGCGTCTGATAAATTCACTTCACCAGACGCTTGTATAATTTGGTTAAGCCGTCCGAGGCTAAAGCACCAGAACCAGGGTACCCGCGGTGATCAGGATGCCGCCGAGAATAGACTTGAGCGTCAGCTCCTCCCCCAGGATCACAAAGGCCAGAACAATGCTGATGACCACGCTGAGCTTATCCGCCGGCACCACCTGTGACACCTTCCCCATCTGCAGCGCCTTATAATAAAACAGCCAGGACAACCCCGTCGCCAGGCCGGACAGGATCAAAAATGTCCAGCTGCGCCGCGTGATATCCTCAATGCCGTGCTGTTTGCCGGTCAGCAGTACAATGCCCCAGGCCATGACCAGTACCACCGTGGTTCGGATAGCGGTCGCCAGATTGGAGTTGACATCATTGATGCCGATCTTCGCAAGCAGCGAGGTCATCGCGGCAAACAATGCCGACAGCAGCGCGTATACCAGCCACATATGATTCCCTCATTCTATAATCTGATGGGCAGGCAGCAGGTGAACAGACTGCCTTCGCCCTCCGTGCTCTCCACCTCAACCCGGCCGCCATGATACTCCGCCACATGCTTGACGATGGACAGGCCCAGCCCGGTACCGCCCGTCTTTTTGGAACGGCTCTTGTCCGCCCTGTAAAAGCGTTCAAAGATATGCCCCAGATGCATGGGGGCGATGCCTATGCCGGTATCCCTCACGCGGATCAGGCAGTCATTCCCTTGCCGCTCAAAGCTGATCGTCACGCTGCCGCCCTCCCTGTTATACTTGACGGCGTTGTCCGCCAGGTTGTATACCATCTCATCAAGCATACCCTTGCTGCCAAGCAGCGTCAAGCCATCCTTGCCCTCAACCCTCAGGCTGACCCCGCGCTGGGCAGCCTTCTCCCGCAGGCTGTCCGCGACACCTTCGCACAGCCCGAGGATATTCACAGGCTCCATGCGGCCTTCGGCCTTGCCCTCATCAAAGGCGGACAGCCTGATGATGTCGTTGACAATGTTGACCAGGCGGTCGGACTGCTGCTTCACTCTCCCCGCGAAGGGCCGGATGTCCTCAGGCGGCACCTTTCCGTCTGCCATCAGTTCCGACAGCACCGATATGGTGGTCAGCGGGGTCTTGAGCTCATGGGACACATTGGCGGAAAACTCCTTGCGCTGCAGCTCGGCCCTCTGGCGCTCCGTCACGTCGATAAACAGCACGACGCAGCCGTTAAGTTTATCCTGATAGACAGGATTCAAGAGCACCTGGTACGTACGGCCCTTCAACTGCAGCGTTCATTCCGCCTTGTGCCCCTCAAGGCAGCGCTTTACC
>CAYZRZ010000017.1:0-22119 GCA_964480995.1 uncultured Christensenella sp. | reverse complement strand
GTGTGAGCCAGTTCCTCCAGGTCGGCGGAGATATCCATGGTAGTTTCGGCGCCGCGGTGAACGCCGCCGACACCGCCGGTGGCGAACACCTTGATGCCCGCCATGGCCGCAATGATCATGGTGGCGGCGACGGTGGTGGCACCGTCCTGACGCCTTGCCACGATCGCCGGCAGATCGCGGCGGCTGGCCTTCTGAATGCCCAGGCCTGTTTTGCCCAGGTACTCGATCTGCTCCTCCTCAAGGCCCGCGCAGAGCTTGCCGCCGATGATCGCGATGGTGGCCGGTTCGGCCCCGTTCTCACGGGCGATTCGCTCACAGTTCAGCGCGGTCTCGACGTTCTGCGGGTAAGGCATGCCATGGCTGATGATGGTGCTTTCCAGCGCGATGACCGGACGCCCTTCTTTCAGCGCTTTTTTTACTTTTTTGGATACATCCAGGTGCTTCATATGCTATTCCTTTCCGGCGCGCTGTTGATGGCGGCCATCCGGCTGAGGTGTTCATGAGCAAAGCGCAAACCGCTTTGCGCGCATTCCTCCAGGGATTGATGCCCGGCAATGGCGCAGACGAGACCCGCTGTCATCGCGTCACCGGCACCCGTAGCCGGTCCCATGGGAGCGGGAATCGGGGGAAGCCGCAGGCGCTGATCTCCTGCAGCGCAGTACACCCCATCCTTCCCCAATGAAATGTATACCTGCTTGACTCCCTTGTCAAGCAAGGCGGAGGCCGCGTCTGATAAACTATCCATTCCGGTCAGTTCCAGCGCTTCTCTCAGGTTGGGTTTGAGCGCGGTCAGACGCGGCAGTATGGTCCTGAGGCGCTGCGCTTTCTCGCAGCTGACAGGATCAGCTACAAGCGGTATATTCAGATGCGCGGCCGCGGCTTCCAGCGCCTCCCGCGACAAGTTCGCGTCCAGCATGCAGGCGCTGAATCGATTCTCAGGCAGGCGACTGACACTCCCGGCGTCCAAGAGCCGCATCGCGGCCATGTCGTTGATCGCAACGGCCATGTCGCCCTGCGCGTCATGCACAGCCAGATAGACGCAGCTTTCCTCCCCGCAGCGAATGGCATACCGGAGGCCTATTTGAAGATCAAGGCAGCTTTTTTCGAGGGCAGAGGCAAAAGCGTCTCCGCCAATGACGGTCATCAGCTCCGCGGCATAACCATGGCGGGCGATCTGTTCGGCGACATTGCGCCCGACGCCGCCGGGCATCAGGCGGACCTTTCCGATCAGTGAATCTCGGTAGCTGAAAGCGCCTGAGGGCATACCCAGCACGTCCATGTTCAGCCCGCCGATCACAAGGATGGGTTTCAACGGCTTCTCACCAGCTTTCCGGTTATTGAACGTACCACATTGATGATCAGGGCAGCCAGCGCGGCCCAGCCGATGTCCTTGACCCGGACATCACCGGGGAACAGGCGCGTGATCACCAGGATCAGTGTGCTGTCAAGCGCGATGTACATCAGCCCCAGGGTCAGCATATTGAAGGCAAACAGGACAACCCGGGCCAGCGGGCGTACCAGCAGGTAGAGCACCATCAGGCAGGCGCCCGCCATGAGGGCGGATTCCAGTGTGCGGCACCAAAGGCCAAAGAGCAGATAGTCTGCCAGCACAAAGGCCAGCGAGCCCGTGATAAAGCGGAAAATGAGGGATATCATCAGCTAACCAGATCGTGTCCGATCAGCATACAATCCCCGAAACTGAAAAATCGGTATTTTTGCTCCACAGCCTGCCGGTAAGCAGCCAAGGCGCTGTCCCTTCCCATGAATGCGCTGACAAGCATCAGCAGCGTGCTTTGGGGCAGGTGAAAGTTGGTCAGCAGCATGTCTGTGCCTCGGAAGGGGACGCCCGGCTTAATGAATATCTTGGTCATCCCGCTGCCCGGGTGAATGACGCCCCGGTCATCCGCGAGGGTTTCCAGCGTCCGCACGCTGGTGGTGCCTATGCAAACGATCCGACCGTTTCTTTGGCGCGCCCGGTTGATACGATCAGCCGCGTCCCCGGAGACCTCATAGTACTCACTGTGCATGTCGTGCTCATCCAGGTCCTGTGCCTTGACGGGGCGGAAGGTGCCAAGCCCGACGTGCAAAAGGATCGGCACAATGTCCACGCCCTTTTCCTTGATCCTCTCCAAGACTTCAGGCGTGAAATGCAGGCCAGCGGTAGGGGCCGCGGCGCTGCCGTCATACCTGGCGTAAACGGTCTGGTACCGGCTGGGGTCGCTGAGCCGTTCATGGATATAGGGAGGCAGAGGCATTTCACCCAGGCGTTCCAGCACGTTTTCAAACAGGCCAATGTAACTGAAAGTCACCTCCCGGGTGCCTCCGGACATGGTATCACCGACCGAGGCTTTCAGGAGGCCGTCGCCGAAGCTGACGCGCGCGCCTTTGGGAAGCCGGCGTCCCGGCTTGACCAGGGATTCCCATGTGTCTGTACTCAGGCGGCGAAGCAATAAAAATTCCACTGCCGCGCCTGTCTCTTCCTTGATCCCCAGCAGCCTCGCCGGGATGACGCGGGTGTGATTGATTACCACGGCATCCTCGGGCCGCAGATAGTCCGGCAGATCCCGGAAAATACGGCCCTCTCTCTTTTCGTCCTCCCGGTTGCAGACCAGCATCCGGCTTGCGTCCCGGGGAAAGATAGGGGTCTGGGCAATGAGCTCCTCGGGCAGGTCATAGCTAAAATCACTTGTCTTCATCAAATAATCGCACCTGTTCAGGCATATTGTTGAGAGAGGCTGGCGGCGTACGCTTCAGATGCCTGTACGCCCGCTCTGTGGCCATGCGGCCGCGCGGCGTGCGCTGGATGAAACCCAGCTGCAGCAGATAGGGCTCATACACATCCTCAATGGTGATCGCGTCCTCGCCGGTTGAGGCGGCCAGCGTATCCAGGCCCACCGGCCCGCCGGCGAACTTGTCAATCATGCACTCAAGCACCGCCCGGTCCACCTGATCCAGACCCAGTTCGTCCACATCCAGCATATCAAGGCCTTCATGGGCGACATCTCTTGTGATGCGTCCATCCGCCCTGACCTGCGCGTAGTCGCGCACGCGCTTGAGCATGCGGTTGGCGATGCGGGGTGTTCCGCGGCTGCGGCCGGCGATCTCCCGGATGCCTTCCGGATCAAAGGGCATGCCGAGTATATCGGCCGAACGGCGAAGGATCTGCGCCAGTTCATCCGGCGTATACATCTGCAGGCGGAAGGTGATGCCGAAGCGGTCGCGAAGGGGAGCGGAGAGCTGCCCCGCCCGCGTGGTCGCGCCGATCAGGGTGAACCTGGGCAGATCAAGCCGCAGGGAACGCGCGGTCGGCCCCTTGCCGATCATGATATCCAGCGCGCCGTCCTCCATCGCGGGATAGAGCACCTCTTCCACCGCGCGCGACAGCCTGTGGATCTCGTCAATAAAAAGCACATCGCCGGAGTTGAGGTTGGTGAGGATGGAGGCCAGGTCGCCGGGCCTGTCGATCGCTGGGCCGGAGGTGATGCGCACGTTCTGCCCCATCTCCGCCGCGACGATGCAGGCGAGCGTTGTCTTGCCAAGGCCCGGCGGGCCGTAAAGCAGCATGAGATCCAGCGCGTCGCGCCGCTCCAGGGCTGCCTTGATGTAGATGCTCAGGCTATCTTTAACGGAAGCCTGGCCTACATAATCCCGCAGGCTTCTCGGGCGCAGCGATGTCTCTATCTCGCCGTCCTCGCGGTGTACGCCGGAGGTTAAAATACGGTCGCTATCCATGCTCATCCTTTCATCATGCCGCGCAGGGCAAGCCGCACCAGATCATCCGTGCCGGCTCCGTCGCCGGCATCCTGGTGGGCCGCGGAGATGGCGCGGGCGGCTTCCGATTGGGTGTAGCCCAAGGACTGCAGGGCCAAAATCGCCTCCCCAACGGCGCTGTCAGCGCCTGAGGAGCGCGGCAGGCTGACCGCCTGCGTCCCGGCGGGCAGATCCTCAGCCGATAGCTTATCCTTTAGTTCCAGCGTGATGCGTTGGGCTGTCTTTTTGCCGATCCCGGGCGCGCGGCAAAGCGTCGCGGCGTCACCGGTCAATATGGCTAGTGTCAGGTCAGGCAGCGGCATCGCGGCCAGAACGCCCAGCGCGGTGCGCGGGCCGATGCCTGAGATGCTGGTCAGCCGCAAAAACATGGCCTTTTCTTCCTGCGAAGTAAAGCCGAACAGCTCCATCGCGTCCTCACGCACGCTGAGGTGTGTATAAATGCGCGTGAATTCTCCCCTGGGCGGGGCGGCGGAGAGGGTACTCTGGCTGCACAGCAGCAGATACCCTACGCCTCCGGCGTTGATGACCAGCTCGCCTGATGATTTATGCTCTACAATGCCTTCTATAAACGCGTACATACTGCCCCTTACTTCATACGAAATTGGATCTTGCCGGGCCCTGTGTTCAGATGGGTGATGGCCGCCGCCACAGCGTCAGCCGCGTCGTCGGGCTTGGGGATGTCGCTGAGCTTGAGGATCAGGGCAACCATCTGCTGCACCTGCTTCTTATCCGCCTTGCCATAGCCCGTGATCCCCTGCTTGATCTGCATAGGCGTGTATTCATACAGCAGCGGCGTGTACTCCGCGCAGGCGGTAATGGCGACGCCTCTTGCCGCCCCCACGGTCAGAGCGGTGGTGACATTGCGGGAGAAGAACAGTTCCTCAAATACGATCTCGTCGGGCTTATACTGCTCCAGCAGCTCCTTGACGCTCCGTTTGATCGCGGACAGCCTCTCCTGCAGACGCATGCCGGGCGGGGTGGAGATGATGCCGCAGGATATAAAAACAGGGCTGCGCGCCCCCGCGTCCACAACACCCCAGCCCATTGTCGCCAGACCCGGATCGATGCCCAAAACCCGCATGGCAAGCCCCCTTCGTCAGTTGAACCCATGATAGAACAAAGGTTCCTATTTGTCAAACCGCTTCATACAAGCCCGGATAGTGAAGGGACAACAGCTTTTCAACATGCTTTCTGGCGAAAGCGGCGTTTTTCGCCTCGATTTCAGGGCTTTGAGGCGTTTCGCCCATCAAGCCCATGAACTGGCTGACCTTCAGGCCGAGGTGCTCCTGGATGTCAGCGTCGCTGCCGCCCGGGCTCACAAGATAGTAGCACAGGAGGGAATCCTTTTGCCCGATGCGGTGCGCCCTGTCTTCCGCCTGGCTGTGAACGGCGGGCGACCAATCGAGTTCCCCGAACACGACGGCAGTAGCCCGCTGCAGGTTAAGGCCTGAGGCCGCCCGCAGGGAAACACAGCACAGGTCCGTTCTGCCCTGCATGAAGCGCTCCAGGCTTTTTTCCTTCTGCGCCGCCGTTTCACGTCCTGTAATAAAGGCTGGGGAAAGGCTGTGAAGCTCCTTTTTATAAGTATCCATCACGGCGTGGTGGTGGGCAAAAAGCAGCACTTTTTCCCCCGAATCGATCAAGGCGCGCACAAACTGGCCAACGAAAGGCGCTTTGGCGATGCCGGCCGCCTGCCGCTCCTCCTGCGATATCCTGTCCTCAAGCAGCGCCCGCTGCGAGGCGGTCAGATCGCTTTCCATCGCCCATGTTTTCAGCTTTTCAAGCACAGGCTGCATCAGACGCTTGTACAGCGCGCCGTCAGCGTCGATCTCCTGAACCAGCCTGCGCTTGTCGGGCAGTTCGGGGAGCACCTCTTTTTTTGTCCTGCGCAGCATCATGCCCTCGCGCCTCAGGTGCTCGCCAAGCAGGTCGGGCTTGAGGACAAGGGCATTGCCGTATCCATAGCACCACTCGCGCGAAAAGCTCTCCCAATCACCCAGAAAGTGAAAATCAAGAATGTTGACCACATTCCATATTTCCCCGCCCTGGTTGTAGATCGGAGTGCCCGAAAGGCCCCACACACGCTCGCAGGCTGATGACAGAAGGGAGGCCGCTGAGTATTTCTCAGTGCCGGTGTGCCGAAGCTCCTGTATTTCATCGAATACGACCGCGCGCACGGGAACTTTTGGAAGTTCTTCCTTCCAGCCGCGCAGGAGCAGGTAGTGGATCAGATAAATATCCGCCTTCGGGAGGGGATAGGGCTTGAGACCCTTGATCACGTGAACGGATGGCTGCTCATCACTGACGCGCAAAAACCGCCCGATCTCCGACTGCCAGTTGAGGATCAGGTGCGGCGGCACCACGATCAGGCAGGGGAGAGCGCCTGTCGCGGCAAGCGCGGCGAGGGCTTGCACTGTTTTGCCCAGGCCCATCTCATCGGCCAGCAGGCCGCGCTTCACCCGGCACAGCCAGTTCATCCCTGTCTGCTGGAACGCGCGCAGATGTCCAAGAAATGAGCCCTCCGGCGGTGTGATATCGCAGGGAGCATCAAATAAGAGGCGTTTTTCCCGCTCATACGACTGTGCCTCCCGCAGGGCATTTTCCCATCGCTCACGGTCACGGGGGGTGATGGACAGGGGATAGCGCTGCATGAGCCAGTTGATCTCTCCGACGATCCGTCGGTGCGCGGAAAAGCGTGCCGTCCCGCGCCGGCCGGAATCGCTGCCCGGGAAAAGCCGTTTTGCCATCTCCGTGGCCGCGGGTTCTCCCTTGATGACCCAGGACTTGCTGCGGGCATTGTAGCTGAGGGTACCGTACAGGTGGCCATCGGCTTGATATGCGCGCAGATAGGGCGGAATATCGCCCGGTTCGCTTTGCTTGATCGGGATGTCCGGGGAGGCGTCGTCCTCCCAGGGAAGCAAAGCCGGAGCGGCGCAAGGCCCTCCTGTCCCGCCGGCCGGGTTCGCCAGGCCCCACAGGCGGCGAAGGCTGAGGGTGCGGCAAGGCAGGCCGAGAATGGAAGCGGGCATGTCAAAGCCCTGCTCACAGACGATGATGATGGCACAGAGCCTGCCGCTTGACAGGTAACGCTCTGTTTGCCTGATCAGATTGGTTTTATTGGGCCGTCCGCGCTTGACCTCAATGCCGACCCCGCCGGCAATAAAATCAATACGGCATCGAGGCATCAGCTGTTTTTCATGCTCAAAGCCCAGGCCATGCTCTTCCAATATTTGGGCAATCTGCCGATGCAGGTCATATTCGTCCAGGCTGATCGGGGCACGCAGCCCGCGCAGCGCCTCCATGACCCTTTCAAGCTCTTCCACCTTCTGCGTCCCCCTTTTATTGCTCTGTATTATAGCGAAGGGGGAGCGCGTTTACAAATCACCGGGCGGAAATAAATCAGGACAGATGCAGGTTGTTAATAGTGAGTTTACAATCCGTTACTTGCTCGTAATAAATTATTCTGATATGATAAGGGCGTTTATTTTACCGATTAAAGGAGAGACCATGACCCGCAGAAAGATCGCAGCGCTTTTGCTCGTCATTGCCCTTATGAGCACCCCGTCCGGCGTGCTGGCACAGGGAGAAAGCTTAAGGTTTGAAGAGTTACCCGCCGGGTTCAGACCCGGCAAGACCGTGAAGATATCTTTCCACAGCCCCAGATCCGGCGAAACGCGCCTGCTGGCGGAGGATGTGGATGGCCGGCTGGTAGGTACGGCCATTGATGGCATACAGGGCAGAGAAGGCCATAATGACGTATTCTGGGACGGCGAACTGCTGGAGGGCGAGGGAGGTCTGCTTCCGGCGGGAGATTATTATCTGGTTCTTGAGCAGGGCGGGGAAAAGGTCCGCGAACCGTTTAAAGCAGGCGCCCTGAGCCCGCGCTTGTCCGAGGTAACGCTGAGCGATTCTGTATTGAGCGCCGGCAACGAGGAATGGGCCATCAGCGCCTTCGCCAGCATGGCCGGAAAGCTCCACGTGACCGTGACGGGAGCGGATGGCCTCAAGCGTCCCATTCTGACCGCCGATGTCCCCGCGGGCAGCCTTCTGATTCCCTGGGATGGCCTCATGTACGATGGCCTGCCCGATCCTTCCGGTGTGGTGACCCTCTCGCTGACGCTGGAGGAAGAAGGAGGCTTTTTAAGCAATCCGCATCACCTGATCGTGACTGTTGAAGGCAACGGATCCGGCGCGGCGCAGAATGCTGGGGATGAGCCCGCTGCCCTTGTTGTGACCGAAGAAACGGCTCAGCCACTTGAAGCCTCGCCGGAGCCCGTCACGGCGCAGGCACCCGAGCCTGAGCCTGATCACTACAAGGTTCCCACCCAGGAGGATGTACCGGCTGGAGACCGGGGCAGCAGCTACTGGAAGATGCCCGTCGGCGAATGGGATGAAGAGAGGATCTGGCAGGTGCTGATGCAGCCCATCACCGTCATTGAGGGCGGCGATCAGCGGGAGACCTACAAGCTGCGCAAGACGCCGGATAAGGACAGTTCAAGGGATAATATCGTCGGCGAGATCACCTTTGTATCCCATGGGGTGCATGTGATCGAAACGCTGGACAGCGGGTGGTCGCTGGTTGAAACGTATAACTCGAGCTACGGGCCGAATAACCGCACCCGCAGAGGCTATGGCGAGACAGATGAAATCATGCGGGGCTATGTGGAAACAAGCGCGCTCAAAACCGTCACCCCGCGCGACGATTACGGCATCCTTGTTGACAAGCTCAAGCAGGAAATGTATGTCTTTAAGGACGGCAAGCTGTTCACAACGCTGATCGTATCGACCGGCAAGCCTACCAGCCAGCAGCCGTGGAATGAAACGCCCTCAGGCGAGTTCCTGATGGTCAGCCGGGTTGGTGATTTTATGGCGGGCAATCTGGTCTGCGGTATGGGCATGCGCATTGACGGCGGCACCCTGATCCATGAAGTGCCTTATATCGTCAACGAAAGCACGGGCTACCGGGACTACTCCAGCCAGGAGCGCGTGCTGGGTGAAAAGGCCAGCCACGGCTGCATCCGCGTGCAGAGGAAGAATAATGATGACGGTGTCAACATGACCTGGCTGTGGACCAACATCAAGGTAAACACCAAGGTGCTGGTCTGGGATGACACCAACCGCTACCGCGAGGTTCCGCCGGATGACCTGGCGCTGTACTTTAATCCAAACGGCGGCCAGTACTATCATCTGGATCAGAAATGCCCCAGCATCAAGGACAGGTATCTGCCGCTCAAGGGAGAGCTGACCTATGACCGGCTGGAAGACCCGGAATTTTCAAAACTGACCCCCTGCAAGCACTGCAATCCGCCTCTGCGCCGCACTGAAATTGAAGCCATTAACAGCGAAAACGGCTACTGACAGCCGCCGCGCGCTTGAAGAAAGCTTCTGTTTTGGATATAATCTCCTTGGCGGAGCGCTGCTGCGTACTGCCGCCGCGCTCAGCAGAGGTTATGGGTGGCTTTCGGTTGCGTCGAAACATCAAAGCCTGTATACTAAGACGTGTCCGGCGCATAGTTCCGGAAAGGGAGGTTTCTCCGCATGGAATATAAGATCAAGAATGATATAGGGACGATCTTCATTTCTGAGGATGTCATGCTCAAGGTGGTTGGCTACGCCGCGCTGGAAAGCTATGGCATTGTCGCCATGTCATCCAAACGGGCCAAGGACGGCATTGTCGAATGGCTGGGGCGTGAAAACCTCAGCAAAGGTGTGCAGATCCGCTTGGTGGAGGATATGATCGACGTCGACCTGTATATCGTCGTGGAATACGGTATCTCCATGACAGCCGTCTGCGCGTCGATCAAAGAAGTTGTCAAGTATAAGCTTGAGAGCATGACCGGCGTAAAGGTTCGAAACGTGAATATCACGGTTGAAGGCATTCGGGTCTGAGCGGACCTTTAACGGAGGATAGCAGATTTGTCAGAGATTAAGGCGATAGACGCCCTCTTATTTCGTGAGATGGTCAACGCGGGGTCGGCCCTGTTGGATAAAAACAGGGAGGCGGTCAACCAGCTCAATGTGTTTCCGGTGCCTGACGGCGATACGGGGACAAATATGTCCATGACCATGATTTCAGCGGTCAGGGAGCTTAACGGCAAAGAGAATATTACCGTCGGCGAGGCGGTGGGCGCGGTGGCCAAGGGGGCGCTGCGCGGCGCGCGGGGCAACTCGGGGGTCATCCTCTCTCAGTTGTACCGCGGTTTTTCAAAATCCCTGGAAGGGCTTGAAGAACCCATTACGCCCCGGCAGTTTGCCGCTGCCCTTAAAAACGGCGCGGATACAGCCTATAAGGCTGTGATGAAGCCCAAAGAAGGCACCATCCTGACGGTCGCGCGGGTGGTCGCGGATGACGCGATCGCGCAGGCAGAACGGGAACCGGATGATTTTGACGCGCTGTTCCGCACCATCCTCTCATCCGGTGAGATCATCCTGGCCAAAACCCAGGAGATGCTGCCCCAGCTGAAGGCGGCAGGGGTGATCGACGCGGGCGGACGCGGCCTTTTGATCGTATATGCCGGTTACTACACCGCTTTCAAAGGCGAGCATATCGAGGATACCGTGATCGAGATGTCTAAAGACGCTTCGCATGAGGAAGTGTTCGCGGACGACCACGAGAGCCTGGAAGAGATCAAGTTTGCCTATTGCACGGAATATTTTGTCCAGAATCCCTATAATACGCTGACGGATACGGAAATTGACACCTTCCGCCGCAAGCTGAGCCGTATCGGCGACTGCGTACTGGTGGTGGGGGACAACGCCATGCTCAAGGTGCATGTTCACACGAACGATCCGGGCAAAGCCCTCCAGTACGGGCTGATGCTGGGCGAGCTGGCGGGCATCAAGATCGATAACATGATTCAGCAGCGCCGGGATAATGACGCCAAGAAGGCCGAGGAGACCGCGCAGGCCGAGCCCAGGGATTTCGGTATGGTGTCTGTCTCGCTGGGAGCCGGTTTCTCCAGCATATTCAAGGACCTGGGCGTGGACGCCGTCGTTGAGGGCGGGCAGACCATGAACCCCAGCATTGAGGACCTTGCCAGCGCGGTGGAGAGCATTAACGCCAAGACCATCTTCGTGCTGCCCAATAACGGCAATGTGATCCTGGCGGCTCAGCAGGTTGCCCTGCTGTCTGACAAGAACATCGTGGTCCTGCCGACCAAGAACGTGGCGATGGGTCTGGCTGCCGTCGTGGCTTTCCAGCCTGATTTTTCGGCGGAGGATAATGAAAGCCGCATGAATGAGGCCGCCGAGCGCGTGCGCACCGGCACTATCACCTACGCCGTGCGTGATACGCACATGGAGGAACTGGACATCAAGGAAGGCAGCATCATCGGGCTGCGCAACGGCGAAGTCACGGTGAACGGCCTGAGCGTTGACGAAACGGCGCTTGAACTGATGAACCAGATCGTTACGGATGATGATGTGCTGATTACCGTCTACTACGGCGACGGGACAAAGCCTGAAGACGCCGAAGCCCTGGGCGCGAAGCTTGCGGAGATTTATCCGATGTGCGATGTCGAGGTGCAAAACGGCGGTCAGCCGCTGTATTATTACCTGCTGTCGGTGGAATAAGCCTGACGGTACGGGCAAGGGGCTGCTGCGCCAAGGCGTACGGCCCCTTTCTTATATACACGGGAAGGAAGCAAAGGGATGGAGTTTAGGCAGATCAAGGGCCTGGGGCCAAAACGCATCGAGGCGCTGAACGAGGGCGGCATTTATACACCTTCTGATCTGCTGTGGCGCTTTCCGGGGGGCTATATTGACAGCACAAGGGATACGCCCGTCGCGAACGCGGTTCCCGGCAAAGCGGTGTGCCTTTCGCTGAGCTTCCTTGGCGCCCCGACCCTCCGCTATATCAAGGGCATGAACATGGTGACGGCCGAGGCGGAGGATGAAACGGGCTCTATCCGTATTGTCTGGTTCAACCAGCCCTGGACGCGCAATCAATACAAAAACGGCGACTGTGTTCTTTTCTATGGCAGGCCGGAGATGGTGAAGGGCCGCTTGACCCTCAGTAACCCCAAGGTGATCAGGGAGCGGGGGATCATTCCCCAATACGCGCCTGTCGGCAGCATATCGGGCACTGTGTTTTCGGGGCTGGTCGATCAGCTGCTCCCGAATCTGGCTGCGCTGTGCCCGGAGACGATGCCTGAAAGCCTGCTGACGCTGTGGGATCTATGCGGATTGCATGAAGCGCTGAGGGAGGTGCACAGGCCGACGGATTCCTTTTTATTGAGGCGCGCCAAGCGCCGCGTTGCCTTTGAAAACCTCCTGCTCTATCAGCTTGCGCTGCGAAGCCTGCGGGGTGAAGCGCGCTCCGGGGTCAGGGTAGAGAGAGATGAGGGGCTGATTGATACATTCTGGCGGCAGATGGGGTTCAATCCGACAGCCGCGCAAACCAAGGTGCTTGATCAGATCATGTCTGACCTCGCAGGAGGCCGGGCCATGCGCAGGCTGGTGCAGGGAGATGTGGGCAGCGGCAAGACGGCCATCGCGCTGGCGGTGTCTTGCCTGACGGCCAAAGCAGGCCATCAGACAGCCCTGATGGCGCCTACGGAGATACTGGCCAGACAGCACCTGGAAAGCGCCAGGCTTCTGCTTGGGCCTCTTGGCATCCGCTGCGGGCTGCTGCTTGGCGGCATGAAGGCAGCTGATCGCCGGGAGGCGGTCAGGCAGATCTCTTCGGGCGAATGGGATCTGGTGATCGGCACACAGGCTCTGTTCAGCGAAGGGATCGAATATAATGACCTGGCGCTGGTCATTACCGACGAGCAGCACCGGTTTGGCGTCAGGCAGAGAAAGAGGCTCAGCGAGAAGGCCCTGGAGGGGCAGGACGCGCACGTGCTTGTCATGTCGGCGACACCCATCCCGCGCACCCTGGCGCTGATGCTGTACGGCGATCTGGATATATCAGTGGTGGATGAGCTTCCGCCCGGCCGAACACCTGTGAAGACGCGTGTGGTGTCAGAGAAAAAGCGGGAAGATATGTATCGCTTTATCAGGGACGAGGTGGCGCAAGGCCGCCAGGCTTATCTGGTCTGTCCCCTGGTATCGGAAAGCGAAGCCATAGAGGCCGAAAACGCGCAGGATATGTATGAGCGGCTGCGCGAGGGGCCGCTGGGTGGATTGTCTTTGGGTCTGACCTGGGGCGCTCAGCCGCGTAACGAGAAGGAAGCGGTCATCTCCGCCTTCTCGCGGGGGGAGATCAGCGTTCTGGTCGCGACCACCGTGATTGAGGTGGGTGTCAATGTTCCGCGCGCTACCGTCATGGTGATAGAAAACGCTGACCGGTTCGGCCTGTCGCAGCTGCACCAGCTGCGAGGGCGGGTGGGCCGCGGCGCTGCGGAGAGCTGGTGTTTCCTGATGGGGGAGAGCAATGAGCGGCTGCAGACGCTGTGCGCCACCAACGATGGCTTCATTGTCGCCCAGAAGGATCTTGAGCTGCGCGGTCCGGGCGATTTTTTGGGGACAAGGCAGAGCGGCCGCCTGTCGCCCGACGGCTTTGGCGTGGAGGATATGCTCCTGATAGAAGAAACCCGCGATGCCGCCGCCATGCTGTTTGAACAGGAGAGGCTTCGCGGGGAAGCGCGGGCTTTGAAGGCGCGCGCGCTCAAGCGCTACGAACGGGCTCTGAAGGATATTGCTTTAAACTGATGCTATGTATTGCGCTTCAAACGCAGATCCTCGCCTAAAAAGGCGAGTTTTTTCCACATCTGCTCATCGGAAAGGCGTGACATCAGCCGCTCCGTATAGCGGCCTTTCACTTCTGTCAGGCTGAGGTTGGTGCTGATCACAGTGTGAAGCCTGTTGTTCAGCCTATGCTCAATCAGCGCGAACAGCTGTTCCACCGTGATGCCTTCCCACAGCGGCTCCGTCCCCAGGTCGTCGATCAATAGCAGGGGGACATGCAGGTAGCTGTCATCGGGTGTTTCTCCGCTTCTGGCAAAATACTGCGCCCGGATGCGGTTGAGCAGCGCGTTTGCGCTGATTGACATCGCCTGCATGCCTCTTTGCGATGCCCGCACGCCGATGGAGCGGAGCAGATAGGTCTTTCCCAGGCCGCTGCCGCCGTAGAACAGCAGATTAAGGGGAGAGCTGTCCGGCAGGCTGTCGGCGTATCGCTCGCAGATATCCCGAAGAGCCCGTGTATAGGCTCTCTGGCTGACAGTCTGTCCGGGCATCGGCGAAGCCGGCAGGATGCGATCGTCATAGTTTTCAAAGGTCTGCGTTTCGCCCATGAAGCAATCGCCCGATAAAAGCTCCTGATAACGCAGGCGGACACAGCCGCACAGCGTTTTTTTACCTTCTCCGGTATAGCCGGTATCCTCACAGGCGGCACAGTCGAATATGGGGGAGAGATAGTCCTGCGCATACCCCAGCTCGCTTAGGAGCCCGGTGATTTGCTCGTTGCGCAGGCGGATATCCTCCTCGATGCTTTGAGGGATGATACCGTTTAAGGCGGCGCGAAGGCCGGCATATAGAGTCTGCTTTCGCTCATCGATCAGCCGGGCTATCCTGGGGGACATGCTGCGGACTTCTTCGAGTCTTTGCGCCTCTGTCTGTTCGTTGCGGGAACGCGCTGTCTTTTTTTCCGCCAGAGCTTTCAGAAGTATCTCACGGTTCATCATACTTTTGAGCCTCCTTCAGCAACTCCGCGATCCCGCTTCCGGCCAGTTCCTGCTCGGTATATTCGCGCTGGCTATATTGCTGCGCGGATACGGACTTGCCAGTCTTGCGCTGGCCCGGCAAAGACGGGGCGGTCATTAACTGCCTTGCCTTGGCGGCATCGGTGACTCCTTTTTCTTTCCACGCGATCAGCTGAGGCTCGATGTCCGAGAAGATCCCTCTGCGCCTGGATACCTGCTCCGCCGCGAGCACGATCATGTCATGCGGCGCGACGTCAAGAAGCGACTGATAGGCCTTTTGGATGCTGATGGGCGACACCCTGGTGCCAAGCTTATCCAACACCTCTTTGGCGCCCGTTAAGATCTCGGATTCTTTGATCTTCTGCGCCTCGATCTTTTTGGCGTCCCCGCCGCCGCCGCGCCGCTTCAGACCTTCCAGCACGGCGTTTAAGTAACCAAAGGAAGGCGATGAAGCCTTGACCGTCTCGGCGCAGGCCAGCAGGATGCCGTCCAGGGTAAAGCCCCACTGGGATGTCCATGTTTTATACAGCTTCAGCTCATCCTCCGTCGGCAGGCGGCGGAAGTTAAAGCGCCGCAGCACGGCGCGCGCTCCGTCATGAACGGCGCGGGAGTGGCCCAGGAAGTCTTCCGCTTCCTCGGGCGTTGATACACCGGCTTCTTTCATGCCAACGGCCATCGCTTCAGCGCTTTTAAAGGAAAAGTTTCTGCCGCGCGTATCCTTCATGTAGTTGAGCAGCATGATCACCGCCTCCTGCGGCAGGCCGATATCGCTCACCCACTCGTAGGCTACGGAGATGTCGGAAGGCCGCACCTTGCGCTCAGAGCCAAACAGGGCGTAGACGGCTTCGTTGAAGCTGATATAGGATGGATCGCTGCCCTCCATGCTGTGGCCGGTCAGGAAACGCTGACCCAGGTGGTAAATCCTGTAGCCCGGCGGGTCATCGCTTACGCGCTCGATCAGGCGGCGGCGTTCCCAATAGCGCAGGGCCGCTTCGACCTGGGCGGCAGTCATATCCAGGGAGAGCGCCATCTCCTCCGGGCCGATCTCTTCCCTGGTATGCTGGCAATGGTATAAAAGGCTCAGGTAGACCTTCACATGATCTCCCTTGGCGCCTTGCAGGTATTCGGTGATAAAGAGGTTTTCAACCACTGTCACGCCGAAGGTTTTCAGTTGCTGGTCAGGTTCAAACATCGCCGGTTCCTTTTTTGTCGGGTTCATCCAAAGCATCCGCCCGGCCGGGAGTCAATGGGGCGGGCTGCGCCTTTCGGCGCTCATGATTGCGGTAAACGAAAAATACGATCAGGCTGATCAGGACCACCACGGCCATGGTCATCATGGCGGCTTTGTAGTTCTGCCTGCCAAACATGCTGCCGCCCAGGGCGTTGCCGATCATGGAGGGAATGCGGGCAAAAGAAGTCAGGATCAGGTAGCGGGATAGGGGGATGGGCAGCAGCCCGGCCACATAGGTCATCAGATCCTTAGGGGTGCCGGGAATCAGAAACAGCAGAAAGATCATCAGATCCATCCGCTTTTTCTCTTTTGTCAGCCGCTGTGTCAGCGCAAGAATCTTGTCGTCATCCATAAACAGCCTGACCATGCGCATGCCGAACACGCGGGTGAGAAGGATAACGATCGCGTTGCCGATCGCGGTGCCGATCAGGCACAGCCCCACGCCGCCCCAGAGGCCGAAGGCATAGCCGGCGGCCATTTCGACGGGTGCCCCGGGAACCAGGGCTACGATGATCTGCGCGGTCATGATGCCCACCATGATCAGGTATTTCCATGGGCCCTGAGCGTCGATCCACAGACGGAAGCTTTCCTTGTTGCGCACGGCGTTCAGCAGCGGCGGACCGATCAGGCGGGCAAGGCCCGCCAACAGCAAAAGAACCGCCAGCACCGATACAACGGCAATGATGAGGCGGTGCTTTTTGAGCTTTAATGTGTCCGGGGACTGCGTAAAATCGCTTGTCTTCTTCACATATACTCCTTGAACCTGATAAAAGCCTACCTTGCCATCATTTCCTGCTTCAGTGCTGTCAGTACGCGCCGCTCCATTCGGGAAACCTGCATCTGAGTCATGCTCAGCTTCTGCGCTGCCGCTTGCTGGGAGAGGCGGTCACGATAGCGGTAAACAAGCAGGCGCTTTTCGGTGTCCGATAAAGCGCGCATAGCCTTCTTGAGATCCTCGCGGGACTCGAAGGAATCATAGCCCGTCTCTTCTCCGCCCAGCTTGTCAAAGAGCATCAAGCCGTTTTCATCGGGCGCGTCAAAGGAGGCAAACTGAGTCTTTTCACGCATTGCCTGCACGTCCAGTACTTTTTGAATATCCCAGCCCAGGGCGTCAGCCAGTTCCTGGACCAGGGGCTCGCGGCGCAATTGCTGGGTGAGCGTTTCCGTCATCCTGTCCATCTGGATGCCGCGTTCACGAAGCCCCCTGGGGGAACGCACAAGCTGGGCCTTATCCCGGATATGGTTGCGAAGAGTGCCGATAATGCTGGGCGTGACATACGTGGTAAAACGGAGGCCGCGGTGCGGATCAAAGCCCTTGAGGGCAGATACCAGGGCGACGGCCGCCACCTGCCTTAAGTCTTCGGTTTCGATCCCCCTGCCTGAAAAACGCGCAGCAATAGCATGGCACAAGGGAAGCGCCGCCATGGTCGCGGCCTCCAGATTTTCCTCGGTCGGGCTGAGAGCGTATGCCTTTGCTGTTTCGTGTATCAGGTCTGCATTCATATTTAAGCCGCTCCCGCGGGCACCTTCATGTGCACCGAATATATACCGCAGGAGTCTCCTTCAAGGTGTACGTCAGTTACGAGTGTTCCGATGATCAGATGGGCCACCTCCGGATCAACGGGCGTGCACATCTGCGAGGCAAAGGCACGCTCAACACTCAGGCGTACCAGCAGGTATCCGTCCTTCAGCTCACAGCTGAGCACCAGATGCTGAATCAGCTGTGACTGATGAGTCAGCAGGTTAAAAGCTTCATCGCAGGCGATGCGCAGATCGTCGATCATATCGACGGACAGCTTGGCCAGTGTGCCGATGCCGCTGAGCGCTGTGCGCATAACCAGCGCCCATTCATCCTTCGCGGGCACTGTCAGGGTCATTTTGTTCATTCGTTCGAAACCACCTTCATGTTTTCAGCGGGCAGACAGTCAAGCAGGCTTGCCTTCGCGTCGTCCGCGTCATCGCACCACCAGCTCATGGGAGCCAGAAGTGTCACGCCCTCATCGGGCAGGTTCAAGTAGACGGGCACATCGCCGTGCATTTTGCGCAGCTTCTCCTCGCAATCCTGCATTTGGCTCCGTTTCAGTCTCAAGTATAACTTGGCAGGGGCTTGTTTTGCAAGGGCTGCGGGGTCTTTTGGAGCCTCTATTTCCCGCCCGGGTACTTCAAGAGGCACAACAATGTCCGCCGCCAGCTTGATGTCCTCATCCTCCCGGATGCTCAGGCGGCCCTTGACCAGCACTGCCATATCTTCCTTGAGCTCGTGGCCGAACTTCTCCCAGACTGCTGGGAAAAGGATGCATTCGACCTGCCCGGTCAGATCCTCCAGGATGATAAAGCCCATCATGCTGCCTTTTTTGGTTGATTTGGGACGAACGGATACGATCATACCGCCCATTTTGACCTGCATGCCGTCTTCCGGCAGGCCGGCATCCTCCCGCTGGGCAAGCTCCGACAAGAAGGCTGTGTTGTGGGGCAGACGGTCAAGTACATCTGCGTATTCATCCAGCGGATGACCGGAGATATACACCCCCGTCAGCTCTTTTTCAAGGGCGAGCATGGCGCGGCGAGGATAATCCTTGATGTCGGGATAGGCGGGACGATCCTGGCCGGTTGATTTGACTGCCGTGTCAAACAGCGAAACCTGGCCTGCGATGTTTGAGCGCTTCATGGCGCTGCCCGCGTCCATAACATTTTCATATACCTGGGCGCACTGCACGCGGTTGCCGCCCAGACCATCAAAGCATCCTGCCTTGATCAGGCTGTCCACCGCCTTTTTATTGACCTGTTCGGTGTTGATACGCCTGCAAAAATCAAATATATCGCGGTAAGGGCCTTGCGCCTCGCGCTCCCTGACGATGCTCTGCACGGCCTTTTCGCCGATCGACTTGATGGCAGCCATGCCGAACAGAATGATCTTCTTCCCCTGATCATCTTGCGTGACGGTAAACCCGGCCAATGATTTGTTGATGCTGGGCGGGGCGACCTTGATGCCGTTTTTGCGGCAGTAGTGGATATAGTTGGCGACGGCTGTGGATGAGCCCAGGAAAGAGTTCATCATCGCGGCCATGAACTCGGCCGGGTAGCGCGCCTTCAGCCAGGCAGTCTGCACGGCGTTGACCGCGTAGGCCGCTGCGTGCGATTTGTTGAAGGCGTAGCTGGCAAAGGATGCCATTTCATCAAAGATACGGCTGGCGGCATCCGGGTCGACACCGTTCTTGACCGCCCCCGGCACCCCTTCCTGTTCGGATCCCCAGATGAAAACCTGCCGCTCCTTTTCCATCACATCATGCTTTTTCTTGGACATGGCGCGGCGCACCAGGTCGCTCCTGGCATAGCTGTAGCCTGCCAGGTCGCGTACGATCTGCATCACTTGTTCCTGGTAGACCATGCAGCCGTATGTCACGTCGAGGATGGGGGCCAGCTTCGGGGTGTGGTAGACGATCGTATCCGGGCGATGCTTGCCCTGGATGTAGCGCGGGATGGAGTCCATCGGGCCAGGCCGGTACAGGGAGATGGCGGCAATGATATCCTCGAAGTTTTCCGGCTTCATGTTGGTTAAAAAGGCGCGCATCCCGCCGCTTTCAAGCTGGAACACGCCGTCCGTATCGCCTGCGGATATCATGCGGTATACCTCTGCATCATCCATAGGGATATCCTCAACATCCATATGGATACCCTGGCCGGCCAGTATTTCCAGCGTCTGCTGGATAACCGTCAGGGTACGCAGGCCAAGAAAGTCCATTTTCAGCAGACCCAGTTTTTCGATGATGCCCATGGGATACTGTGTCGTAATGATATCGTCATTGGTCTGCAGGGGCACATAATCGGTCGCGGGCCTGCGCGTGATCAACACGCCCGCCGCGTGGGTGCCCGCGTGACGCGGCATGCCCTCCAGCAGCAAGGCTGTGTCGATCAGACGCCTGACCCTTGGATCGGTATCGTAGCTGTTCTTCAGATCCGGGTTGACGCGCATGGCGCGTTCCAGCGAAATGTCCAGCTCCCGCGGGATCATCTTGGCGATCCTGTCGGTCTCCTGGTAAGTGTAGCCAAGCACCCGGCCGACATCGCGCACAACGCCCCTGGCGGCCATGGTGCCGAAGGTGATGATCTGCGACACATGGTCGCTGCCGTACTTACGGGCTACATAGTCGATCACTTCCTGGCGGCGCTCATAGCAAAAATCAATATCAATATCCGGCATGGAGATGCGCTCGGGGTTTAAGAAGCGCTCAAACAGCAGGTTGTATTTGATGGGATCAACCTGCGTGATGTTCATGCAGTAGGCTACGATGCTGGACACGCCGCTGCCGCGGCCCGGGCCGACGGCGATGCCGTGATCCTTGGCGTATTTGACAAAATCCCATACGATGAGGAAGTAGTCCACATAGCCCATGCTGACGATGGTGTCGATCTCAAAGTCAAGCCGCTGCCGTGCCTCTGCGGGGTGGTCGGGGTAGCGCCTGTCAAAACCCTCTTCCAGCAGCCGACGGAACAGCGCTTCTGAGCCTTCCCCGCCGCTGGGATACTGGGGCAGGTGGGTGCTTGAAAAGTCAAAATCAACTTTGCACCGCCGCGCGATCTCCTCTGTGCGGCTGATGGCGTCGTGCATATCGGGGAAGAGAGCCCGCATCTGCTCTTCTGACTTGAAATACAGCTCCTGCGTTTCCATGCGCATGCGGTTTTGATCTTCCAGGGTCTTGCCTGTCTGTATGCACATCAGCACTTCCTGGGCGGCCGCGTTGTCCTTTGCCAGATAATGGCAGTCATTGGTGACCACCATCGGGATGCCGGTTTCCAGGCTCAGGCGGATCAGACGGGGCAGAACGGTCTTTTCATCGCGCAGCCCATGGTCCATCAGCTCAATGAAATAGTTGTTCTCGCCCATAATATCGCGCATCAAGAGGGCATGTTCACGCGCGTCGTCGTAGCGGCCCTCGAGCAAAAGGCCCGGCAGTTCTCCCGACAGGCAGGCGGACAGGGCGATCAGGCCCTCATGATGCTCCTTGAGCAGCTTGTAATCGATGCGCGGCTTGTAGTAAAAGCCCCGTATAAAGCTTTCGCTGACAAGCTTCATCAGGTTTTGGTAACCGGTATTATTTTCGCACAGCAGGATCAGATGGCTGTATTCGCGTGAAAAGCTGCGCTTATCCTCCATATCCGGGCAGATATACACCTCGCAGCCGATGACGGGGCGGATGCCCTGTGCCTGGCAGGCCAGATGAAAATCGACCGCGCCGTACATGACGCCGTGGTCGGTGACCGCGCAGGAGGTCATGCCAAGCGCCTTGACGAACTTGACCAGATCCTTGATCCGGCAGGCTCCATCCAGGAGCGAGTATTCGGTGTGTACGTGCAGATGCGCAAATGCCATGTCATCCTCCTTGGAATGGAATGATTATATAACATTTACCGGATGGTTTCAAATTGACAGGCGGAAAACCGAATGACATAAAAAGCGAGGGAATCGTCATCATCACGATACCCTCGCTGTACAACTGTATTTAGTTGGCGGCCGCATCATGTTCCAGTAGTATCAAATTGATCTTAGAATCCATGCTTTCAAGAAATTGCGGGATGGAGAGCGCTTGTGCGCTGTCAAAAAAATTAGGCGTATCCGAGAAGAGGGCCGCCACGGGGTTGAACTCATTGATATATACCAGATTAACCAGTTCCTTGTAGATGTCCAGAGCGCTTTGGGAGACGGCCCAGCGGCTTGTCTGTTCAAAGTCTTCCATTGTCATCTTGTGCTGATCGATTTGCGTTTCTACATCCCTCCGGGCGATCGGCTCCGCCTTCTCCGCCATTGCCTCCAATGTTTGAAGCCTCTGCTCCTGCAAGGCGCGCTCGCTTCTGAAATAGGCGCTTTCCATTGGTTCATTAACGCTTTGGTAAAGCAGGGCTTTTTGCACCTCCAGGCGCTGCGCTTCCGACGCGGCGACAAAGGCCAGGGCATCCTGCGGGTTTTCTCCGTAAGGGTTGATTACAAAGTAGTAGAATTCGTCCTTCGCGGGACCGATAACCGGTTGAGCGTTCATGTCAAAGCTCAGCGGCAGGTAGGCATAGCTGCTATCATGCCCCAGCGAAGGGATGTCATAGCTATAAAACATGGGTGTGCCATTGCGCCCATCATCCCCGCTTGCTTCCCAAGCCTCCCTCAGCTCCAGGTATTTCCCTATCAGCCTTGCCATGTCCTCAGTGTTGAAGCGCGGCGCTTCTCCGCCGCGCGCCTTTTCATCGGCGTAACGCTCAAAGAGGCCCTCGTTGTTCAGCCTGTTGGCAAAGGGGTTGAGAGTCAGCCCTGGGTAATCTTCGGAATACTCGTCCAACCAGCGGAGGCAAAAGTCGATGTATTCCTCGTAGGTGGATGGCGGCGTGAGCCTCAGGGTTTCAAAGCTTTCCTTGTGATAGCAGAGGACTAGTGTGAAAACATCAATTTGAGGATGAAGCAGATACTGCTGTAAGAAAAGGTAC
>CAYZRZ010000016.1:0-22310 GCA_964480995.1 uncultured Christensenella sp. | reverse complement strand
TCCCAGGCGGTTGGACAGCTCCGACAGCATGCGCAGGGCTATGGTGGGATACTTCAGCAAAAAATCCTGCAGATCGCTCCTGCTGATCGTGCACACATCGGTATCGCTCATCGCTTCCGCGTAGGCCTCGTGGATCGCTTCGCGAAACAGCGCCAGTTCCCCGGTAAAATCCCCCGTGCGCAGGATCCTGAGCAGCTGTTCTTTCCCGGCCTCGGATAAACGGTAGATCCTGATGCTGCCTTTTCTGACAATGTACAGGGAATCGGAAGTATCTCCCTCGCGGTAAAGCAGCTCCCCCTTCTTGTAGGAGGCTGACTTGATCACCCCGCCGATTTCCGCGATCTGATCTTCGCCCAGATGATTGAAGATAGGGACTACATGGATGCATGAATCACGCGGATCCGGCCCATGCGCACCGCAATCGCTACCGATACATCCGCAATGCCCGCCATGCCGCGCATGGCAGCTGCCCGGGTCCCGGTTCCCCTCATTGCCGCTCATGTCGCAGCTCCTTCATCCAATGCTATGTAATATTCAGGCCTGCCAGGAGGCCCCGGTATCAATGGCCTCCAATATTTCCTGCGTAAGCAGAGCGCTGGCGGCGGTATCGTCCATCTTGTCGCTGCCCTGAAGGCTGCGGATGACTTTTTCAATGAAGGGCTGCTGCACATGCTCGAGGGGATCAAAACAGATCAGCTCGCTTTTTCCTTCCCTGACCAGCTCGATGGGCTCCATCGACATGATCGAAAGAGATATAGATCCCCTCTCGCCCGAAATCCACAGCCGGTCGATCTGCTCCCCCGCACTGCCGGACAGCTGGAAGGTGCCCTGCACGCCGGAAGCAAAACGGATCAGGGCGCTGCTTGTATCATCGCTGTCATGCCTGCCGCTCAGGTTTGATGATCTGCCGATCACTTCGGCCGGATTACCCAGCATGAACAAGAGGATATCGATCATGTGGGAGCCTATATCATACAGGAGCCCGCCGCCGGCCTTCTCCCTGCTCATTAGCCAGGGCCGCTCCGGGTCCAGATCCGGCGCCGGGCAGGCATAGAGATAATTAAAGCTGCGTACTTCCCCGATGGCGCCTGATGCCAGCAGTTCCTTTGCCTTGAGAAACTTGGGCTGCCCCCTGCGGTAGTAGGCCACGTACAGCGGCATACCCGCCTCTCTGCAGGCCTTGATCATGTCCCTGCACTCCCTGACAGTGCGTGCCATGGGCTTTTCCACATACACGGCCTTCCCGCGTTTCGCCGCCTCGATGGTATAAAACGCGTGCGTGTCGGGCGGTGTCGCCACGTAGACCAGGTCGATCCCGGGGTCCTCCAGCAGCTCCCTGTAATCGGTGGTATACCTTTTGACGCCGTGGCGCGCGGCGTAGGAGATCAGCTTCTCCTCATCCCGGCGCATCACCATCTCAAGGCTTGACCCGGGGACCTTTTGAAAGGCCGGGCCGCTCTTCATTTCCGTCACCTTGCCGCATCCGATGATGCCGACGCGAACTCTATCCATAGGATTCTCCTTGAAACATCATCAATCCCGCGCAGGGATGCGTATGCCGCGAGTCCGGTCACGCAAGGCCGTCACGCGCCTTCAGGTAGCCGGGACAGCTCATGACATGGTCATTCACCAGCCCGGCCTGCATATATTCCAGCACCGGCAGCTGGAACAGCCGCTGATCGTCGCGCAGGGGAAGGCCCCATTCCTCATCATGGTACACGCGCTCAAGCGGCGTTCTTAACGCCCAGGCGCAGATATTTTCGCTCATCCCTGCCTCCCGTCCACGATCTGCACCTTGCTTTGCGGAGGCGGCAGGTGGATATTAGCCTGATCGAAATCATTTTTCAGGCGTTCGTTAAGGTCATAAGTAACCGCCCAGAAATCGGGTGTCTTCACCCAGCAGCGCAGGGTGAAGTTCATCAGGCCGCTCACCATACCGCTCATGCGGGCTTCGGGCTTGGGTTCATCAAGCACCAGGGGATGCTCCTCTGCCGCGCGCGTCATCAAGCGCTTGACCGATTCGGTATCGCTGTCCGCCCCCACGGTGAAGCTGATATCCACACGGCGGGTTGCAAGCGCCGAATAGTTGGTTACCACCCCGTTTGACAGCATGCTGTTGGGCATAATGACCAGCTTGTTGTCAAAAGTATTCAGCTGCGTGTACAGGATGCTGATGCTGGTCACGGTGCCCGCGACCTGATCGGTCTGGATATAATCCCCCACCCGGAAAGGATGGAAGGTGAGCAGCATCAGCCCGCCGGCAAAGTTGCCCAGGCTGCCCTGCAGCGCCAGGCTCACAGCCAGGCCGACGGAGGAGAGGATGGCGATAAAGCTGGTGCTGGGCACGCCCAGGTAGGTAGCGGCCATGATGAACAGCATCGCCCGCAAGACGATCTTGAGCAGGCTTGACAGGAAGCTCATCACGCCCTGATCGAGCTTTTTGCTGAAAGAATAGCGGTCAAACAGCCGCATCACATGCTTGATGACAAACCAGCCGACGGCCACCATGGTGGCCGCGCCCAGTATGCGCAGCGCCGCGTCGGCCGTCGCCTGGGAGAAGAAACTCAGTATGCCGCTTAACATATCCTCCAAGGCTTACCGCGCTCCTTTGTCGTAGGGGATGCCCTCCGCCTTGGGGGCGCGCGATTTCTTGCTTGTCAGGATCAAAACGATCATGGTGACGATGTAGGGCAGCATCAGGTAGATGTACTCGCTGGAGCGCACCTGCTTGAAATCCGGCAGGAAGGGGATGGAGCCCGAATAGCTGCCGATGATCTTGAAGAAGGCGAAGAAAAGGGCCGCGCCCAGAATGTTGAGGGGTTTCCAGTTGCCGAAGATCATCACCGCCAGGGCCAGGAAGCCGTAGCCCGCCACCTGCGACTGGAAGCCGCTGCCGGCAGCCAGCGTGAAGGCCAGCCCGCCGATGCCGCCCAGGAAGCCTGAGAACAGCACGCCGATGTAGCGCATGCGGTATACATTGACGCCAACGCTGTCCGCGGCCTGCGGATGCTCGCCGCAGGCGCGCAGGCGAAGGCCAAGCTTGGTCTTGTAGATCACAAAGGAGGAGAGCAGCATCAGTAAAAGGGCAACAGGCGTCGTCAGGTAGAAGGATTTGAAGATCAGCCTGATGAAAAAACTGCTGTTCTCAACCAAACCGACCGAGGCAGCCGTCAGGCGAACCCAGCCGGGAATGAGGATGGTGGTGTTGCCCTGGCCCTGGATGGCCCAGGTGAGCACAACGGCAAAGGCAGGCGCCAGCATGTTGAGGGCCGTGCCGCCGATGGTCTGGTCCGCCTTCAGGTTGATCGAGGCGAAGGCCAGAAGCAGGGAGTATACAGCGCCGGACAGTCCCGCCACTAAAATGGCAATCAGTACGGCCAGCTGGGGCTGCGCGGCCCCGAAGCCGCTTATGTCAAAGGCACGCAGCAGCAGGGTGCTGATCAAAGCGCCGATCACCATGATGCCCTCCAGGGCAATGTTGATCACACCGCTGCGCTCGGAAAACATGCCGCCCAGGGCGACCAGCAGCAGAGGGATGGCGAATAAGACAGTTGCGCTTAAAATATCGGCTAATATGTTCATGCTATTCCTCCGAAGATTCCGGCGTCCCGGGGGTTTCATCTATGGCCGCGGCAGCCTTGTTCTCACGGGAGAGGCGCGCGCGCAGGATCAGCTCCCGCATCAGCAGCGAGAAGGCGCTCAGGTAGATGATGGCCGCGATGATGATGTCGATGATCTCCTTGGCAAACTCCGGCTGCAGGGCCTCGCCGCCTACCTGAATGTAGCCGATGAACAGCGAACTGAGGATGGTGCCCAGCGGGTGGGAGGCCGCCAGCAGGGCGATCGGGATACCGTTGAAGCCCATGGTCAGGAGCATCTTGCCCATCGTAAACTGGCCCGTGCCCGACAGGTAGTACAGCGACCCGCCGATGCCGGACAGCGCCCCCGCGATGACCATGGACAGTATAATATTGCGCTTGTCATTGATGCCCGCGTAGCGGCTGGCGCTGCGGTTGTAGCCGCAGGCCTTGAGCTCGTAGCCAAAGGTGGTCTTCTGCAGTACATACCACATGATGAAGGCCGCGATGATGGCGATGAAGATGGCGATGTTCATATAGTTGGAGCCCATTGCCTGGTCCATGCCCATCTTCGGCAGGATAGCCCCCGGGTTGGCGGCCGACAGGGCAGCTGTTCTGTCCTTGTTGATCGCGCCCCAGGCATTGGCCAGCATCTGCGGGCTGTTATACAGGAACAGGTTGGCGGCAAACAGGCCGATCCAGTTGAACATGATGGAGGTAATGACCTCGTTGACGTTGAACAGGGCCTTGCAGATGCCGGGGATCGCCCCCCAGGCAGCGCCGCCCGCCATGCCAAGAAGGATGCAGGCATACCAGGGCAGCTGCCACATGATGGCGCCGACCAATGACAGCACCGCGCCCACCGTATACTGGCCGCTGGCCCCGATATTGAACAGGCCGGTTTTAAAAGCGAAGCCGACAGACAGGCCCGTCATCAGCAAAGGAGCGGCTGTATAGAGCACCTTGGCAAAGCGGTCCGGCGATCTCAGACCGGTGAAGATGATATTCCCAAAGCCGTACAGCGCCTTGTCGAAGTTGAAGATCATCAAGAGGATAAAGCCCACCAAAAGGCCTGCCAGTATAGATACCAGGGAGGCCGTCAGGTTCAGCGCGCCCTTGGGCATGGTCCGTTTCTTTTTCATTTATACGGCCTCCTTTACGGCGTCGCGGCGCTTGGCCCCGGCCATGTATAGGCCCAGTTCCTGCACACTGACGGCCTTGGGGTCAAACTCGCCGACGATCTCGCCCTCATACATCACCAGGATTCTGTCAGACACATCCATCACCTCGTCAAGCTCCAGCGAAACCAGCAGCACGGCCTTCCCGGCATCCCGCTGGGCGACCAGCTGGCTGTGGATGTACTCGATCGCGCCGACATCAAGCCCGCGCGTGGGCTGCACCGCTACCAAGAGGTCTGATTCCTTGTCCATCTCCCTGGCAATGATGGCCTTTTGCTGGTTGCCGCCCGACATGCTGCGAGCGGAGGTCTGCGCCCCCTGGCCGGCGCGCACATCATACTGTTTGATCAGGCGCTCGGCGTACTCGCGCACCGGCTTTCTGAGGATGTGCCCCCTTCTCTGGAACTGCGGCTGCCAGTAGCGCTGCAGCACCAGGTTTTCCTCCAGGTTAAAGTCCAGCACCAGGCCATGCTTATGCCTGTCTTCCGGGATGTGGCTCATCCCCAGGATGCTGCGGCCGCGGATGGGCATCGACGTGATCTCCTGCCCCTTCAATTTGACACTGCCGGCGATCGCCTTTTCAAGGCCCGTCAGCGCCTGCACAAACTCGGTCTGTCCGTTGCCCTCTATGCCCGCCAGACAAACGATCTCGCCGCGGCGGACCTGAAAGCTGACATTCTTCACGGCATTTTTCTTATGCAGGCGGCTGGGCACCGTCAGCCCCTTCACCTCAAGGACAACCTCGCCCGCTTCGGCCTGCCGCTTGTCAACATTAAAGCTGATGCTGCGGCCTACCATCATGAGCGACAGTTCCTCGCGGCTGGTATCCCTGATATCCACCGTACCGATCAGTCTGCCCTTGCGCAGCACCGTACAGCGGTCGGCCACCTTCATGATCTCGGCCAGCTTGTGGGTGATGAACAGGATGCTCTTGCCCTCCCGCGCGAAGCCCCGCATCACTTCCATCAGCTCGTCGATCTCCTGCGGAGTCAATACAGCCGTCGGCTCATCAAAGATCAATATCTCATTATCCCGGTACAGCATCTTGAGGATCTCCACACGCTGCTGCATGCCCACCGAAATATCCTCGATCTTCGCGTCAGGTTCAACCTTCAGTCCATAGCGCTCGCTGAGCTCCATCACCCTTTTTCGGGCCTCATCCTTCTTCAGCACGCCCCAGCGGGTCTTCTCGGCGCCTAAAATGATATTATCCAGCACCGTAAATACCTCCACCAGCTTGAAATGCTGATGGACCATGCCGATGCGCAGGGCATTGGCATCATTGGGGCTTGATATCTTCACCGGCTCGCCCGCTTTGAGGATGGTGCCCGATTCGGGCTGGTACAGGCCGAACAGCACGCTCATCAGCGTGGACTTGCCTGCCCCGTTCTCGCCCAGCAGGGCATGGATCTCCCCCTTTTTCAGGCGCAGGGTGATATCATCGTTTGCCTTGATGCCGGGGAAAGATTTGCTGATGTTCAGCATTTCAATGATATAGTCGCTCATGGGGCCTCCCTGTGAAGGATTATATCGGACAACGCCCGCCCCAAGGGGCAGGCGTGACAGTCCGGGCATTACGCCGCAGTTTTATAGAAGGGGAAGCGCCGATTTCGCCGGCGCTTCCCCGGTTGATTCAGTTCTGGTAATCGACGGTGCTGACTTCAACGGCGGGCACGTTCTCAATATCGGGGGAAACGACGACGGAGCCGTCCTTGAGCTGAGCGTACAGCGCGTTGTACTCGTCCTGGGTGAACTTGGCAAAGCGCCAGCTGCCTTCGGCGGTGGGCAGGCCCACCGCGTCATCCTGCGCGCCCAGGGTGGCGACGACGCCCTGCATATCCTCAGGCAGAGCAACGCCATTCGCGTAGATCTTGGTCAGAGCCTGCACGACGGAGCCGGTCAGGTTCTTCATCGCGGAGGTGATGATCAGATCGCTTTCGAAAGCCTGATCCTTGTCAACGCCGATCAGCTTGCCGTGGCCGGATTCTTCAGCGGCCGCCAGAGCGGACAGGTAGATGCCGCCGCCGCAGGCGAAGACCACTTCGGTGCCTTCGGTGTACCAGGCGTTCATCTTGGTCTTGATATCATCGTTGGGGCCGAAGGTATCGGCATACCAGTATTTGATCTCGGTCGTAATGCCCAGCTCCTTGGCAGCGGCGTCAGCGCCCTGCACAAAGCCATAGCCAAAGCGCACAACGGCGGGAACGGCCATGCCGCCCAGGAAGCCCAGCTTGGTGTAGCCGTCCTTCACAATGCCGTAACCGGCCAGGTAACCGGCCTGCTCTTCCTGATACAGGACGGAGTAGGTGTTCTTCGCAGCTTCGCCGGCGGGGGCGGTATCCAGCAGGATCAGGGTGACATCGGGGTACTCGTTCATCACGGCCGCGGCTGCATCCGCGAACAGGTAACCGGGCAGCACGACCACCTTGGCGCCCTTGGCGATGGCGGCTTTGATGCTCTCAACGCGGGCGTCGTTGGAATCCTCGGACGGGCGATAGTAAGCATGGGATACATTGTTGGCGGCGGCGTACTCTACAACGCCTTCCCAGGATGCCTGGTTGAAGGACTTGTCGTCGATGTTGCCGACGTCGGTGATCAGCGCGATCTCGTAGGTTTCGGCGGCCAGAGCGCCGAAGGGCAGCGCAAGCGCCAGCATCATGACCAGGGCCAGAAGTTTCTTCATGGATATTCCTCCTATTTGTTGTTCCTCGCGAAACATACTTGTTTCGACTGATTATAGCAAAGTATACCCCCGTTTTCAATAGCAAGACAGAGGGCTCCGGTATGCGCTTCATTCGTACAAATCACATATTGACTTTCATTGCGCATGTATTATACTAATGATATAATTAGTAAATGGAGGGTTAGCAATGTTTGTAGGCAGAAGGGATGAACTGAGTTCATTACAAAAAGCATACAATAGGGATTCTTTCCAGTTTCCAGTCATTTACGGACGCAGGCGTGTGGGAAAAACAAAACTCATCAATGAGTTCTGCAAAGATAAAAAGACCATCTATTATGTCGCCATCCAATCCACCTTGAAAGATAACCTGGACCTGCTTTCCAATCAGATTCTTGCGACGCTTGTCCCGGATGCGCCGCGTAATCCTTTTCCCGCTTTTTCAGACGCGATCAACTATGTTTTTGAGTCCGCCCGTAACCAGAGAATCATTCTGGTGATAGATGAATATCCTTATCTTGCTCAGAGCGACCCTTCTGTTTCGTCGGTCTTGCAAGCCTTGATTGATCATTACCATGAGGACAGCCTTCTGTTTTTGATTCTATGTGGTTCAAGTATGTCCTTTATGGAAGAGCAAGTCCTTGGCTACCAAAGCCCTCTGTATGGCCGCAGAACCGCGCAGTATAAGATATTGCCTTTTGATTATCTGACCAGCTCACAGATGCTGGAAGGCTTTTCTACAGAAGATAAATTCGTTTTATACAGCGTCACCGGAGGCGTGCCGGAATACCTGTCCAGAATTGACAAAAATCTATCAGCATATGAGAACATCAGAGATTTATTCTTTGATCCCTCAGGACGTTTATTCGAAGAACCCGGTAATCTTCTTAAACAGGAGTTGAAGCAGCCACAAACCTATAATGCAATCATCACGGCTATAGCTGACGGGAAGAGCAAGCTCAATGAGATTGCCGCTCAGGCCGGAATAGAGACCAGTCAATGCAGTCAGATGCTGAACACCCTGATCAAGCTTGGTCTGTGCAGCAAGATGGTTCCCATCACAGAAAAGGCAGACAGCAGAAAAACACTTTACGCATTGGAAGACCATATGTTTGTTTTTTGGTATCGCTTCGTCATGCCAGATATCAGCAGGATTACCTCCGGGATGGGAGAGATGGTGTGCAAAGAGGTTTTTGAAGGCCAGCTCTCAAGCCATGTAGGATATACTTTTGAACAGTGCGCAATTCAATACATGTGGCTGCAGTTGAAAAAAGGGACACTCCCTGTCCCATTTCAGAAGATCGGCCGCTGGTGGGGAGGCAATGCTGCGCTAAAACAGGAGGAGGAAATCGACTTCATAGCCCTGAAAGAGAACAAAGCAATTTTTGGAGAATGCAAATGGCGCAGCCATTCTCAGGGCGAAGAGGTTCTCAATGACCTGATCAGAAAATCAGAATTGTTTCCCTCATACTCAAAAAAGTATTACGCCCTGTTCTCAAAGAGCGGCTTCTCAAAAGGCCTTCTTGCCAAAGCTTCCCTGCAAAAGAATGTTCTCCTGTTTACTGCCGAGGATATGATGGTGCATTGAGAAGGATTTTTGCTAATTGGATGCTTAGTAATTATTCACTTAGCTCGTTGATTTCTATGATATTCAATCCTGTCGCGTCCCCCTTGCCTTGATCAGGAGTTCGACGCATAATTTCTGCGCTTGAGTACCGAACAAGTTTTGCGTTCCGCTATCCTTGTCAGAAGCCCTTTCAATTGTCATGATCCCTACTTCACGGCCTTTATGCGATGGCTTTCTGCGTCCTTCTACACTTATTAAATAACCAGCCTCTTCGAGCATATCGTTAAGTTTCTTTCCATTTATTGTTTTCTGCCCATATCGTATAAGGGCAGCGTTAATTGTATCCGCAACCTGTGATATCTGAAGCAGGTTTTCAGAAATCTCAACTTTGTCTCTTAAAACCGAATACGAAAATGCTTGTTCTCTGATTCCGGCGAGCTTGACCGCCTGTTCACTTCGCAATAGATTCAGGAACCTTTCTCCATACTTCTCCATTTTCACTTTGCCAACACCGCTGACATCGAGCATCTCTGCTATTGTTTTCGGATGCTTTTGACACATATCTACAAGCGTAGCATCAGAAAAGACAACGAAGGCAGGCACCCTCTCAACTTTTGCAATATCAAGACGCAGTTGCTTAAGCTTTAAAAAAACCTCATCCGAAAACTGATATCGAGATGATTCGTCATTTTGCCTCACCGGACATGAAGCACTTGGAACATTTGTCTGTTTTCCTCGCATGGTCACATGAACGCCGCCAAATAAAACATCTTTTGCTCTCTCCGTAACAGTCATATATCGACCTTCCGCCAAATAACCCAGAACCACAAGACGATTGATGACATCTCTGATATAATGGCGATTGGCCTCTTTCATCAGCGCATAGCTTGGCATATCCATGAAATTCTCAGACCTGCCAAGCAGAATATTTCCTTTATCATTATAACGCTCTCTATTATTATTGTTAATAATTTCATATTTGTTAAATTATATATCATATTTGTTGCGAAATCCGGCAATTCCTGTTATAGTATGCAAGGTTTTTGCGCGAGCAAAAGCCAAGTCTGCTAATGATAGGAGATATTCTGTATCCAATGAAGAAGACCGTCCTGTTTCTGCTGCTTGCCTGCCTGATCCTCACCGCCTCCGCGGCCCTGGCCGCTCCAAGTGAAACACAGGATCTGCCTGGTGTTCAGCCCTCACAGACCCGCGTTGACCTGGGCGATATTAAGGTGAAGGACTTTGATGCCTTTGCTGATTGGCTGGCGCGGCATCCCCGGCTTGAGCAGGTGGATATGTATGAAAGCCGCCTGAAGGCAGACCAGTTAGACTTGCTGGCAGAGCGTTTCCCCTACATCAGCTTCGGGTGGACCATTAGGCTTACGGAGGATCACTACATCCGCACGGACGCCACCGCCTTCGCCGTCAACCACAGCAATAAATCCCCGGTCCATAAAAGCGCGGATTTCCGCCAGCTCAAGTACTGCAAAAACCTCATGGCGCTGGATCTGGGCCACAACGCGATCGATGATATCAGCTTTTTATATGACCTGCCCCAGCTGCGCGTGATCATCCTGGCCAGCAATTTTATTACCGATATCACCCCGCTTTCTGCCCTAAAGAATCTGGAGTACGCGGAGCTGTTCAACAACTACATCACCGATTACTCGCCCCTGGCAGGGCTTGATCAGCTGATCGATCTCAACATCGCCTTCAACCAGACGCAGGTTTTTACGCCTCTGTATGGCCTGAAAGGTCTTGAAAGGCTATGGGTATACAACGCCAACAATAGAAACTGCAACGATCCGGTCGATCCGGAGCTGGTCGCCGGCCTGCAGGCTGCCCTGCCCGGCGCGCAGATCAATTCCACCAGCTATTCCACCCTGGGCGGCTGGCGCACGCATGAGCGCTACTATGTGGTGTTCAACATGCTGCACGGCGCCGTATCCTGGCTGCCCTGGGACGCGGAAGGCCTGGTGCCCAGGTATAACTGATTCCTCTCCGGCGCGCGTTTCTTTATCATCCATATCAGGGCTGCCGCAAACCTTTTCGGCAGCCCTTTTACTATCGTATGCAATTGATGTATAATAAACAAACTCACTTAATCCGCAAGGCTGAATTCCGGAGGAAATTGATGGTCAGTATTTATTCGGCATCGACAACGCTGTTCAATATCGGGATCAACGTTTTTTCCTGTATCATCGTTACCATCATCTTATTCAGCTATAAAAAGAATTTCGCCTCCACGCACGATATCCGGCTGCTGATCAAGACAGAGCTTGGCATCGTCATCGTTCTCCTGCTGGACATCATGATGTGGCTGCTCAACGGAAAAAGCGGCCGCCTTATCGGAGCGCTCAGCCATGCCGTCATCACCGCGTATTTCTTCGTCCAGATTTATATAGTATTTGAGTGGGTCAGGTACGCGTGGTACCGCATCTTCGGAAAGAAAATGGCTGCCGGCAGGGAAACCCTGTTGATCATCGTCCCCTTCTCCATCCTTGCGCTAATCACGGCGACCAACTTTCTGACGGAATGGATTTTCTACATTGACCAAAACAATATGTACCACCGGGGCATCCTGTCGGAGCCGCTGGCCGTAGCGCTCCTGATGTATCCGGTGATCATATCAGCCCTCGCCCTGTATAAGCGCAAAGGCGAACAGAGCCACGACCGCAAAACCGAACTCGGGACCATCGCGCTGTTCATCCTGCCCCCATTTCTGGGCGCTTCGGCGCAGATCGCGCTGTACGGAATCAGCCTTTTATGGCCCGCCACGGCAATCTCCAGCCTGCTCATCCTGCTCAACAAGGAAAGCCAGGCCATCCTGCAGGATCCCCTGACCGGCCTTAACAACCGCAGGAATATGGAGAAGCATTTTGCTGTGTACGATCAGGGGCAAAACCGCATGGTGACGGTGATCATACTTGACCTGGACAACTTCAAGCGTATCAATGATCAATACGGCCATAGTGTCGGGGACAAAGCGCTGCAGCTGGCGGCGGATGTACTGCGGTCAGTCTTCATCGGCACAAGCATGTTTCTCGCGCGCCTGGGCGGGGACGAATTTATCGTTATTCTTCCTCAGGGGAAGGAAAGCACAGCCAGGGAAACCGTACAGAAGATCAAAGACGCTTTTGATGTTTTCAGTAAAACAGAGCAGCTGCCTTTCAAGCTCTCCGCCAGCATCGGCTGGGCCATATCAGACAGCCATTCTCCCGGCAGAATGGAGCGGCTGCTCAAAGAAGCGGACGAGAAGATGTACCGCGACAAAACCGAGGGCTGAATCCCTCTCAATCGATAAAAAAGGTGCCTCCCCGCGGCGAGCACGGAAAGGCACCTGTTTTTATCCGATGATTATTTTTTTGTCAGCTCATCTATCCGGCGCAGCTCTTCCTCGCTGAAGCTCAGGTTGTCCTGCGCTTTGGCCGCGTCCTCGATCTGGCTGAGGCGGCTGGCCCCGATGATGACGGAGGCGGTGACGGGGCTGCGGTGCAGCCAGGAAAGCGCCATCTGCGCCAGGGTCTGCCCGCGGGCGGCGGCGATATCATTCAAGCCGCGCACACGCTTGAGCAGATCCTCCGTGATGCTCTGGGGGGTGAGGAACACGCTGCTGCCCGCCGCGCGGGAGTCCTCCGGGATTCCGTTCAGGTAGCGGTCTGTCAGCAGGCCCTGCTCCAGGGGGGAGAAGGGGATGGCCCCCACGCCTTCGCGCTCCAGCAGATCATAAAGCCCGCCCTCCGGCCCGCGGTCAAACATGTTGTAGCGGGTCTGATGGATCAGAAGCGGCACGCCCATTTGACGCAGCAGCCTGATGGCTTCTTCCGTCATCTGGGGGCTGTACTTGGAAATGCCCACATACAGGGCCTTGCCGCTCTTGACAGCCGAGGCCAATGCTCCCATGGTCTCCTCCAGGGGCGTATCCGGATCGGGCCGGTGGTGGTAGAAGATGTCCACATAGTCAAGCCCCAGACGCTTAAGGCTCTGATCCAGCCCCGAGAGCAGGTGCTTGCGGCTGCCCCACTCGCCGTAAGGCCCGGGCCACATGTTGTGCCCTGCCTTGGTGGCGATGACCATGTGATCACGCCAGGCGTGCAGATCCTCCTTCAGCACGCGGCCGAAGTTGATCTCCGCGCTGCCGGCGGGCGGTCCGTAGACATTGGCCAGGTCAAAGTGCGTGATGCCCAGGTCAAAGGCGCCCAGCACCATCTGCCGGATGTTGTCAAAGCGGGCGCTGTCGCCAAAGTTGTGCCAGAATCCGAGGGATACCATGGGCAGCTTCAATCCGCTGCTGCCCACGCGCTTGTACTGCATGTTCTGTGTCATGTCCATTTCTCCTTATGCCGTGATATCAAGTTCAAGTCCCACCGGGCAGTGATCGCTGCCCATTACCATATCTTCAATGAAGGCGGCTTTCACCTTTTCCATCAGCCGCCGGGACACCACAAAGTAATCAATGCGCCACCCCGTGTTGTTGGCTCGGGCATTGCTGCGGTAGCTCCACCAGCTGTAGGCGCCGGTCCGGTCGGGGTAGAGGGCGCGGAAGCTGTCGGCGAAGCCGCTTTCCAGCAGCTCGGTCATCTTGCCGCGCTCCTCATAGCTGAAGCCGGGCTGGCCGATGTTGGGCTTGGGATGGCGCAGGTCGATCTCATTGTGGGCCACGTTCAGGTCGCCGCAGTAGATGACCGGCTTTTTCTGGTCCAGGCCCGAGAGGTAGGCGCGCATTTCATCTTCAAAAGCCATCCGGTAATCCAGCCGCTTCAGCTCGGGCTGGGCGTTTGGCACGTAGCAGTTGACCAGATAGAACGCCGGGTACTCAAGCATGAGCACCCGCCCTTCGTCGGTATGCGTGCCGTTCATGCCCGTAAACACCGCCAGCGGCTGGTGCCTGGTGAAGATGGCCGTGCCCGCGTAGCCCTTTTTCTGCGCGCTGTGATAGTAGCCGAAATAACCCTCCGGCTTAAAATCCGCCTGCCCCTCCTGCATCTTGGTCTCCTGCAGGCAGAAAAAATCGGCGTCCGCCTGCCTGAAATATTCCTCAAACCCCTTTTGCAGCACCGCGCGGAAACCGTTCACGTTCCATGAAATAAATTTCATGCGATCCCCCTTGTCATCAATGATTATCATATATATACCCGAAGGACGGGGCAGGGAAGCAAGGGGTTCCCGGGACGAAAGAAAAAGAGAGCGGCAGGCCCAAGCCCCGCTCTCCAACCGCTTCCCGCGGCCAAAGGCCGCGCTTCCCGATCGTCACCCCTATCGCTTCACTGTCACTTCGTCACAGGCGCGAAGCTGTCATCCACCGTGATCACGCAGTAATGGTCCTCATACTTATCCAACACCATCTGAGCCAGCGCATTTTTGAGCTCCTCTTCACTCATATCAAGGCCGAAGGGCTTGACGCAGTCGAATATCACCTTGTTGCGGTGAGCACCCTTCACCAGCCGCAGGTCGTGGATGGTCAGGTCCGGATGAATCTGCCTTGCTGCCTGAGACAGCCACAGGCGCATGTCTTTCACCTGCGGGTCCCGGGTAATGATCGGGTCCATGTGGATCACCAGAGAAATGCCGCGCTTTGTATGAAAATCGCGCTCGATCTCATCAACCATTTCGTGGCTTTTAAGCACATCATCCTCCGCCGCCACCTCCACATGGACGCTGGCAAAGCGGCGGCCGGGGCCGTAATCATGCAGCATCAGGTCATGCGTACCCAGCACGCCGGGATAGGCCATGATGCTCTTGCGGATTTCTTCCACCATCCCGGCATCAGGCGCGGCGCCCAGCAGGGGGTTGATGGTGTCGCGGATCAGCCCCCAGCCCGACCAGAGGATGAAGATGGCCACGGCAAGGCCCATCCACCCGTCGATGCGCACCTTGAAGAAATACTCGATGACTAGGGAGAGCAGCACGGCGGAGGTGGAGATCACGTCGTTGCGGCTGTCGGCGGCAGCAGCCAGCAGCGTGCCCGAGTTGATCAGACCGGCGGCTTTCTTGTAAAAGCCCGAGAGCCACACCTTGGTCAGGATGGAGGCCGCCAGGATCCCGGCGGTAAGCCAGCTGAACACAGTGGGCTCGGGCGATATGATCTTATTCACGCTGGATTTCATGAGCTCGACCCCGATGACCATCACAATCACCGCCACAGTCAGCCCCGCCAGGTACTCATAGCGGGCGTGGCCGAAGGGGTGCTCGCGGTCGGCAGGCTTGCCCGCCAGACGGAAGCCCATCAGGCTGATGATGCCCGAGGCCGCGTCGCTGAGGTTGTTGACCGCGTCAGCCATGACAGCGACAGAGCCCGATATAATGGCCGCCAGCACTTTGACCAACACCAGCAGCAGGTTGCATAGTATGGCCACCGCGCCGGCCAGCGCGCCGACGCGCCCGCGGCCCTCTCCATTTGTATCCCCGGCGGCAAAGCGCCTGATCAGCCATTCACTCATCATAATATCTCCTTATCCCGAAGTTCTCGGTCGAGCCGGAGGCACACCATCACAGAAAGAAGGGCCAGCCCAACATTGAGCAGCATGGGCAGCGAGCGGTTGACCTGGGACAGCCAGCCCGTCACCGCGCCGAAGGGGGCCGTGACCAGCAGGGCCAGCATGGTGGTAAAGGAAAACATGCGCGCCCGCTCCTCGCGTTCCAGCACCTGCATCCGCAGGCTGGATAGCATCGGCGTGATCATCGACAGCGCGGCCGCTTCCATCAGCACATTGAATATGATCATCCCCATCACCGCCCGGCTGAGAGCGAAAAAGATGATATCCGCGACGATCAGAAGGATCATCGACAGAATCATCGGCCGCAGGAAGCGCCGCACATCCAGACGCGGCACCAGCACAAAATAAAACAGCAGCATCACCAGTGTGCGCACGGTACTGAACAGCGACAGGTTCTCTCCGGCAATGCCCAGCTTTTCAGTCAGCAAAAGAGGCAGGAAGTTATCGTTGACGGACCTGATCAGCATGAAACAGGCCACCAGCGTCACCGTCAGCATGATGTGGCGGGAGCGGAACATCCGCCCAAGCACAACGCGGCTTTCAAGCATGCGGGAAAACACGGAGACACCCTTGTTCTCCTTCATCTGCCGCAGACCGACGCTGGTTTCCCTGGTATACAGGAAGATCAGGAGGGTCTTGACGCTCATCGTCACCGCCATCACCGCGTACAGCCAGCGCACAGCCGTGACCAGCGTCACCTGCCGAACCAGCAGATAGGCCAGAGGGGATACAAAGCCGGCCACCAGCCCCGCGATGTTGGTGATGGCATAGAGGTGGATGATGCCTTCCGGCGGGTAATCCTCTGTCATCAACAGGCCCCAGGAGGTCTCCGTCACCCGCCAGCAGCCGTTTGAAAAGGCGGCGATCAGAAAGCTCCACGGCCCGGACGCCGTTGCCCAGATGATGCTGGGGATGATCCAGGCAAAGATGTCAAACACCGCTGTCGCTCCCCTGCGCCCCAGCTTATCCGTCATGATGCCGGCGATGGCCGATGCCAGGGTCTGCCCGACCAGGGATACCGTGGTAACCAGGCCGATCATGAAAGGGCTCATGCCCAGAGCCGCCATGTACACCGCGGCCAGGGGAATGAACAGGTTATTGGGTATGCCAAACAAAGGCTCCGTCCACAGGCAGACGCGCTGGTTACCCTTCAAACTGACAAAAGTATGCAAGATCGGGTTTCTCATCAAGCCGCGCGGTTTCTCAGCCATGGTTCCTCCTGCCCCGTTCTGTACAGGGATAGGGATATTATAGTCCAAACGATCAATAGTTAAAAGGGTTTTGGAGAAGGGCATACAACTATTCCCGGCAAGTCCTTCAGTGTCCCTGTTCCCCGATCAGCCGCCCTGACCGGAGCCTGCCTTCGAGCAGCAATGCTTGTATTTCTTTCCGCTGCCGCAGGGGCAGGGATTGTTCCGGCCTATCTTCCGGGCAGGAGATGGCTGCCCACGGTTCTCTGATCCAGGCAGCGGGGCAGCGGTTACAGCGGATGAAGCGGAGAAACTCGCAGGCAAAGGTTTGCCATCCTGAGGGGCTGACAGATGTCTCCCTCCAATGGCGCGCATCTCATCAAGTGTATGGCCGCATAGACACGAGAGGCGGGCGTTTGCGCGATAGGAGGAATATAATCCTATCACCAGGGAAAACTCTTTTGGATTTTCCGGCTTTGCGCCATGGTATTCAAGTACTTCTGCAACCTCACCAAGGCTGCTGTCCCCGTACTTAAATCTCAAAAATAAATCCAGCATGCATTTCTCTGCCCGCATTGAAGGCATGCCCCGGGAAATCAGGTATTTCCTCAGATCGCGATACGCTGCCGTTTTTCCACATAATCCTCGTCCAGGTAGCGCATCAGTTCTTCCTGAGGGGGGAGATAAAAAGGCATTCCTTTTTGTTGCACGCGCATATAATGGAACCCGCCTGCGCTCATGATACTGTAATCTGCCAAATATTTGACTGTTCCTTCCTGCATCCTCTGAGTGACACGCCTACCTTTCTCATCCAACAAGTAGTAGCGGGGGTTGCCAAGGCCGCTGATAGCCCTGCCGATACGGATGAAGGCCTCCGGTATGATCGGCGGGTGGTCCCGGCAAAACATTTGGTGGACAATGTCTATCGGTACAAGGCCGTAAAAATTTCCGGCGGCAAGCATGTATCGGTTCACAGTGCCCCATTCGCTATACAAATCTCGTGCTTGATCCAATCCCTCATCAGCGGGCGGCATCCAAAAACTGTTCAAAGCATTCGTGGTGTTCCTAAAGGCAATACGGAGGGTGAGGGTACTGACGCCCGATGCCTTGACGACAAGGGGCTTCTCCGTCCGTTCCTCCAGTCCACGGATCATCCGGCAGATAAAAACCAGCGAGGGTTCATGGAGCTCATAAACCAGAGCACCGCCTTGTCTCATCAAGCCGCTGTTTTCAATACTTACCGCGCTCATAGCAGTCGTGGTCTTCGTATTATTTGAGCTGTATTTGATGGATTTCTCCCCATGTTTGGGATTGCGCGGTACAAAGGCCGGCCGCTTGGGAGAATCAATCTGAAAGCTCTCAGTAATGACCCGGTGCAGCTCCAGCAGTGTCGTTTCGCGCCCGGCGCGAATGTGCAGATATATACCAGTCTGCAAAGCAACGGATATAATGCAGGATTCCATGTACCCTCCTTGATCAGCCCATGCCGAAATTCTCAATAGTTGGATTATATTCGGCATTGGGCTATTTGGCAAAGGACTGCCGAAAAAACATGATGGTCGCGCCGCCGCGCGCCCTTGGGGTATAATACATTCGGGTTTTGAAAATTTCCTCGGCGCAGGGCCCGCGCGCCGGAAAGGATGCCGCTTTGTTTGACCAACGGGATGAAATGCCAAAAGAGCCGCTGATACTCACCATCTTCGGCGCCACAGGTGATTTGACGCACAGAAAGCTGCTGCCCGCGCTCTACCACCTGCGCGCGGAAAACAGGCTGCCGGAGCAGATCAGGATATTGTTGATCGGCCGCCGCGATCTGAGCGGCAGCGCCTACAGGGGGGACGCGGAAGCCGCGATCCGCCGCTATTCGCGCACCTCGCCGGATGAGCAGAAGCTGAGAGGCTTCCTTGACATCATCTCCTACTACAGGATGGAGTTTATCAGTGATCCGGAAAGCTACGCGGGCCTCAGCCGGCGGCTGAAGGTGGAAGAGGCGGCCATGTCCGCCCCCGCTGTCCGGCTCTTTTTCCTGGCCGTGGCGCCTGAGCACTTCGGCCCCATTGTGGAGCGCTTAAGAGACAAGGGCCTGACCGAACGGGGCAACCAAAACCATCGGGTGATGATCGAAAAGCCTTTCGGCTCTGACCTGGCCACAGCCCGCGCGCTCAACCGCACCATTTCAAAAGCCCTGGATGAAAAGCAGGTCTACCGCATCGACCACTACCTGGGCAAGGAGATGATCCGCAACATTCTGGCCATCCGCTTTGCCAACTCGCTGTTTGAGCCGCTGTGGAACCATCACTACATCGACAACATCCAGATCACTTCCTTTGAGACCCTGGGTGTTGAGGGGCGCGGAGGGTACTATGAGCAGGCGGGTATCCTCAAGGATATGCTGCAAAACCACCTCCTGCAGATGCTGGCCCTGATCACGATGGAGCCCCCGGTCGACCTGATGCCCGAATCCGTGCGCGATGAAAAGGTCAAGGCGCTGCGCTCGCTGCGCCGCTTTGAGGATGAGACCTCCTGCGGGGGCATCGTCATGGGCCAGTACGGCGAAAACGAACAGGACGGGAAGCGCATGCCCGGTTACCGGCAGGAGGAGGGCGTAGACGATGAATCCAAAACGCCCACCTACGTGGCCCTGCGCGCGCAGCTGGATAACTTCCGCTGGGGCGGCGTGCCCATCTACATCCGCGCCGGCAAGCGCCTGGACCGGGCGCGCACGCAGATCGTCATCGAGTTCAAGCGCCTGCCGGGCGTCAACTTCTACAAAGAATTCGAGGGCCAGCCGCCCAACCTGCTGGTCATCGAGGTGCAGCCGGCGGAGGGCATGTACTTCCGCATCAACTTAAAGCGCCCGGGGACGGACTTTAACATGGAGCGCGTGGCGCTCAACTATGCCCAGCACAGCCGCTTCCAGGGCAACGTGCCGGAGGCCTACGAGCAGCTGCTGCTGGAGGCCTACCGCGCCAACTCCTCCCTGTTTACCAGGTGGGATGAGCTGGAATATTCCTGGCGCTTCATCGAGGGCATCGAGACCCACTGCCCGGCCGACAGGGGATCCTTCCCCAATTATCCCGCGGGCTCACGCGGGCCCGAGGCGGCAGACCGCATGATCGAGCTGGACGGCCGCCGGTGGTGGGAAATCGACCTCAAGCAGGACAACGCGGAATAAGAAGGAGAACTGATTATGCGCATCATCGATATCTCCATGCCCATCAGGCAGGATATGCCCACCTACAAGGAAAAGCCCGAGAAGGCCCCCCTGCACACCTGGGCGGCCAGGCTGCCCCATGACAGCGTCAACGAATCCGTCTACACCATCAACGTGCATACCGGCACTCATTTGGATGCCCCCCTGCACATGACGGATGGCGACGCCTCTGTCGATACGGCCCTGCCGCTGGAGCGCCTGATCACCAAAGCCAGGGTGTTCGATCTCACCCACATACGGGAAGGCATCGAAGACAAGGACCTCCGGGACTTGGGTATTGAGGAAGGCGAGTTCGTGCTGCTGAAAACCGCCAATTCCTATGACCCCCGAAGCGGAGGCGCCTCATTTGTCTACCTGAAGGAAAGCGGCGCCAAATACCTGGCCGAACAGAGGATCAGCGGCGTGGGCATTGACGCCCTGGGCATCGAGCGGGACCAGCCCGGCCACCTGAGCCACCACCCGCTGATGGACAAGGGCATCATCATCCTGGAGGGCCTGATCCTCAAAGACGCCCCCGCAGGCAGCTATACCCTGATCGCTCTGCCGCTCAAGCTGGAAGGCGCCGAAGGCGCGCCGGCCAGGGCCGTGCTGGTTGAAGGATTAGCATAAATCACGAAATATTCGACTATTTTCATTTTATTTATAAACTTCACCTGGTTTTTTCTATAAAATTACGATTTTTTTGTAATTTATATTGACATTGTCAAAATGCAGTGTATATTAGTGTATAGATGTATGTCATCATGGAGGTGAATTTATGCTACTCATGTTCAAAGTAAAAAACTACACCTCTTTCAAAAACGAATCCATCCTTGATCTGAGGGCTACTTCCTATGTACAACACCCTACTCATGTAATAAAGGTAGATGATAAAACAAGTTTATTGAAAGCTACTGCTCTATATGGTGCGAATGCATCAGGAAAATCAAACTTAATATCTGCGATGTATTTTTTTGAGCAGTATATATTCTCACAATTTCTAAGCAAAAGAGAGAATGATATTTACGATTCAATCGAGACTAGTAATAGAATGAAACTCGAACCATTTACATTATCCAGCGATAGTAATGAGGCTTCTGAGTTTGATATCATATTTTTACGCAATGGCAAACAGATACAGTATGGATTTGAGTGTACTTCCAAAGAAGTTATAAATGAATGGTTGTATATAGAAGATAAGCGTGTCTTTGAGCGCAAAGGAACAGATCTGGAATTCGGAAGCAAATACAAAAGTATACTTCAAGCATATAATAAACTGCCTGTAGAACGTCTTTATGTTTCTGTTCTTGAATATTTCCTTGAAGATAAGGATAAAGATGTTGTGCTTGGTGATTTTATTTCCTTCTTCAGTGAAGAGTATAATGTATTTTCAGAGATCCTCTTTGAATCAACAGTAAAAGGTCTATTTGGAATGATTGATTTGTCCAAAAAGCTAATCGAGGATAAAGTATATCGCAGTAGAGTAGAATACTACCTTCGCTTAATTGATGTTGGCATTAAGCGGCTTGATGTTCGCACAGAAACAATATTTGACGAACATACAGGGAAAAAGAAAAAGCAAAAAATTGTCCGTACAGTTCATGATGTGTATGATAGAAATGGAAATGTGGTTGACGAGAAGCTCTTTTCTATGAATCAAGAGTCTACCGGCACACTTCGGTTTCTTACCTATATTCAGAACATCATCGAAATGATTTCAAAAGGGGGCGTATTTATTGTTGATGAGTTATCTGCGAGATTACATCCTCTGTTAACAAAGTTGATTGTTGATATATTTTGTTCTTCTCATAACAATAAAGCACAGTTAATTTTTACAACCCATGATATTTCTTTGCTTAATAATAGTCAATTCCGACGTGATGAAGTAGTTTTTGTAGATAAGAATGAGCGAGGAGAATCTACACTTTATGCTCTGTCAGACCTAAAAGTAAGAGAAGACGCTTCATTTAGCAAGGATTATTTGCAAGGAAAATACGGCGCCATTCCGATTTTTAATTATGATGAACTTGTTAGTGGTAAGATCGATGGGTAGAGTTCAATTATCAGCTGAACGTCTTTCAGCAACGAAAGAGCCCAATATCGGTCGTATAATTATTTTCTGTGAAGGTTTAACAGAAAAATACTATTTTGGATATTTCGCAATCACAAGTATTCTAAAGAAGGGAAAAGCATTTTCTTTAACATAAAAGAAATGAATCCATATACCGGCATTTATGGCATGATTGAAGAATTCATGATAGCCATATCATAAAGAAATGTTTGAAGGTGATACATATCATTTGGCAGAACCGTCTCATTGCCTTGATGATATGATCTTTGATTTTTGAGTCTATTGATGGCATATAGAAATCTATCCTAAACTCCCGCTGATTTATAGCGTGTTAGGATCAATCGAGAACGCTTCAA
>CAYZRZ010000015.1:19602-22387 GCA_964480995.1 uncultured Christensenella sp. | reverse complement strand
ATCTTTATATTTTGTTAAATAATATAAGAGCGCAGCCGGATAAACGCGATCCTTTGGGGATTTTTGGGATTATTTTTTGTGTTTTTTGCCGGATGCAGGCACAAAATGTATTGTTTTTTGTTATAGCCCCTGTTATAATACACCACATGTAGATAAGAGAGGAGCGTCCCTGTAATGAATTCTTTGGCGGAATTCGTGTCTGTTCTTTGGCTGACGGCGGCGCTCTCCTTTTTTGTATATTCATCGCGTCAAAAACGCCGTGAAAAGGGGATGCTGGAAGCCCTGAGGCGCAGCGCGCTGTACCTGAGGCTGTACAGGAAAATTGACCACCTCTTTCATCACTATGAGATCGACCAGCTTCGCGTTGAGCAAAACGGCGTGACTGTCACCTCGGTGATGCCGGCCCATACGGTGCTGAGCTTTGATTTTAAGCAAAACGGCAACAGCAAGCGCGCCTGCGACGCTTCAAGACTGGTGATGCAGCTTTTATATGAAGACTTTCCCATGCTTGCAAGCCGGGATATCTATAAAATGACCCGTTACTGCGTCTACCGCAGCAACGGGAAAAAGGAATACGGCTTCAGCTTTACGATGCGGCGCGGCTATAAGGAAAGGCTGCTTCGCGAACACATGACTGCGCGTGTCCGCATATACTGATCCTTATTACATCTTCACTACGCACTCGGGCAAAGCGGGAAGACGCTGATCCAGAGCCTGCTCAACATAACGCTTTAAAGCGGCAAGCGGAACCGGGCTGATCCCCGGCTCTGTTTTTTCTATACCCATCTTGAGCACGCTTTTAAGCCAAAGCACGGCGTCAGGCTCCAAGCGCCGGGCTGTGCTGTCAGGCGTATGGCATGTCCGGCAGACAAGGCCGCCGGCAGCCGGCGACAGCCAGGCTGCCTGACCCGCCTCAATCCGCTGGCCGCAGACAGCGCAGTGCTCAAGCCTCGGCTTGTAGCCGCTCAGCGCCGCGAAATGCAAAAGATAAGCCGCCGTCACAGCCCGCTCGTCAAGCCCGGTGTAGGCGAGGCGGAAAAGCGAACGGGTAAGCAAAATCAGCAGGTGCTCCTGCGGCTCCTCCGGCTGGATAGACAATTCGGCGCAGCGCAGCATGATGGCCGCATAGCTTAATTTATCATAGTCATTCCTCAGGGGATAGTAGCTGTCCTCTACCTGGCAAGAGGTGATCAGTTCATGCCCCTTGCCCTTATACAGCACATAGTCTCCCAGCGTGAACAGCTCGCTTGCGGCCATAAGCGGGCTGTTTGGCCGCCTGCAGCCGCGCGCGACGGCATCCACCCGTCCGCGCGACGCTGTCAGCAGGGTCAGGATACGGTCGTTTTCCCGCCAATCCACCCGACGCAGCACGAGAGCCTTTGTGCTCGTATAAGCCAAGATTCAGCGCTCCTCCCCCATAAAAAATAAAGCGATGGTTCCGGAACCGGCGTGCGCGCCGACTACGTTTCAGGGAACGCTTGCGGCCCTGCACCTTTCATAGGCGACCAGGCTATCCACCACCCGCACCTTCGCCTCCGGCTTTTCAACAAGAATCTGCTCGCGGGCGGACAATGCGCTCCCGAAGGAACCTGAAATACCGCTTGACAGCGGCACGCACAGAACACCTTCGCCGCCATCGGTAATCTGCTTGAACACATCTTAATATTCCGAGATGCCGATCTGGGAAGTGGTCGCTTTTTCCCCGCCGCGTATTCTCTGATAGAACTCGTCGGATCTGTTCTCATCGCCCACCCGATAGCTGTACTCTTTGCCCGCCATGGTGTAGTTCATGGGCATCAAGGTAAGCCGCTCCTGCGCGAACACATAGGTCTTGGGCAAATCCGAACAAATGCCGGTGACGATCCAGTAATTCATGAATATCCTCCGGCTGAATTTTTGTACATTGTAGCTGTTAGTGTATAAATCGTCAAGCCGCATACTTGTTGGCAGGGAACGGAAAAGCATGTATAATACTCCAGTCGGTAAGATAAACGCGAGGAGCTGATGAGATGGTCAATATGCAGGCGTTCGTTAAAGAATTGAACCTGACGGTGCTATCCGGTTCTTCCGGGGAGAGCTGGGATCTGAGTTCCCCCGAAATCAACAGGCCGGGCCTTGAGCTGATCGGCTTTTATGAGCATTTCGCGCATGAACGCCCGCAGGTGATGGGAAACGTTGAGATCAGCTACCTGGACTCTCTGGCTCCGGAGGACCGGAAGGCACGGCTTGAAAAATACTTCTCCTTCCCTATTCCCGTAGTCATTATCTGCCGCGGTCTTCAACCGCACAGGGAACTGCTTGAGACAGCCCGCGAGCATGATGTGCCCATTCTGCAATCCCAGGATTCAACGACCGCCTTTATAGTGGACGCCATCCTGTACTTGAGCAAGATACTGGCTCCCCGCACCACCAGGCACGCCGTGCTGGTGGACGTATACGGCACCGGCATCCTGATCACGGGCGAGAGCGGCGTGGGCAAATCGGAATCCGCGCTGGAGCTGATCAAGCGGGGCCATCAGCTGGTGGCCGACGATACAGTGGATATCCGCCGCGTATCCAAGGAGCGGCTGACGGGTGAAGCGCCTGAAACCATTCGCCACTTTATGGAAATCAGGGGTATCGGCATCATCGACATCCGAGCGATGTACGGGGTCGGCTCGGTGCTTCTCAGCAAACGCATCGACATGGAGATCCACCTGGAAAACTGGAAAGAGAAAAAAGAGTACGACCGCCTGGGCCTGTCTGATGAGTACACTGAGATTATGGGCGTGCGCATCCCTTATCT
>CAYZRZ010000015.1:0-19592 GCA_964480995.1 uncultured Christensenella sp. | reverse complement strand
CCCTTATCTGGTGATCCCCGTGCGTCCCGGACGCAATCTGGCCATCATCATCGAGGTGGCCGCCCGCAACTTCAGCCTGAAGAAGATGGGGTACTCGGCGGCCAAGGAACTGGACCGGCGGCTCAACGCCATGATGAATTTATCAGACGAAGGCTGAGAAGGAAGTGCAGGACTATGCATTATATCGGAATTGATCTGGGCGGCACCCACATCAAGGCAGGGGTGACGGACGATCAGGGCCATGTGATCGCCAAGGCTGAGACGGCCACGCTGGCATCCCGTCCCTACCAGGATGTAGCGCGGGACATGGCTATGTGCAGCCTGAAAGCGCTTGAAGAAAGCGGGTTGACTCTCAATGATATCGGCGGTATGGGCATCGGCATCCCGGGCCTGGCGAATAACGTGACGGGAAACGTCATCTTCTGCACCAATCTGGGCTGGTATGATATCCCCCTGCGCAGTGAGCTTCAAAAATACATGAACCTGCCCATCCTGATCGATAATGACGCGACGGTCGCCGGCTTTGCCGAAAGCATCGCGGGCGTCAGCCGCGGGCTGCATTCCAGCGTATTTTTGACGCTGGGTACAGGCGTGGGCGGCGGCATTGTCATCAATGGAAAGCCCTGGACCGGCGCGCACGGCGTTGCCAGCGAGATCGGCCATCTGACCATGGAGATCGATGGCATCCCCTGCACTTGCGGCAAATCCGGCTGCCTGGAGCGCTACTGCTCCGCCACAGCGCTGATCTACATGGCCGGAGAGGTCTGCCGGAACAACCCGGAGTGCGAGCTGATGCATAGAGCCGGCGGTGATATCAAAAACATCACCGGACGCATGGTGGTGGACCTGGCCAAAGAAGGCGATGAGTACGCCCTGAAGATCTTCCACCGCTATACGAAGTACCTGGCGATCGCCATCAATACCATTATCTCCTTCCTGGATCCGGAGATGATCGTGCTGGGCGGCGGGATCAGCCACGCGGGCCAGTTTCTGGTGGACGCCATCAATGAAAAGCTGCCTGCCCTCCTGATGTTCAAGACTCTGCCTTACAGCCGTGTCGCGCTGGCCAGTCTGGGCAATGACGCGGGCATCATCGGCGCGGCCATGCTGAGCCGGGTGGGCCTGGATTACACCGAATAAGCATTCATCAATAAACTCAGAGGAGCGAAGCGCATGCAGACCACATTAGTATCCACGCTGTATAAAACCCCCCCTCAGGACGGCTGTGTCATCACCGTGCAGGGCTGGGTGAAGACCCTGCGCGACAGCAAGGCCTTTGCCTTCATCGAGCTCAACGATGGCAGCTATTTCAAAAACCTGCAGATCGTCTGCGATGAGGGGCTTGATAACTTCAAGGATGTCGTCAAGGTTGGTCTGGGCAGCTCTCTCTCCATAACAGGAAAGCTTGCTCTGACACCCGGCATGAAGCAGCCTTTTGAGCTGAAGGCCCAAAGCGTTCAGATAGAAGGACTGTGCTCGGCGGATTTCCCGCTGCAAAAGAAGCGCCATTCCTTTGAGTACCTGCGTACGATCAGCTACCTCAGGCCGCGTACCAACACCTTTCATGCCGTGTTCCGCGTGCGTTCTCTGGCCGCGCAGGCCATTCACCGCTACTTCCATGAACGGGGATTCGTCTATGTGCATACCCCGATCATCACCACCAGCGACGCCGAGGGCGCAGGCGAAATGTTCCAGGTGACGACGCTTGATATGAACAATCCGCCGCGCGCCGAAGAGGGCGGCATCCGCTACAAGGATGACTTTTTCGGCAAGCCAGCCTCGCTGACTGTGTCAGGCCAATTAAACGGCGAAGCCTTCTGCATGGCTTTCCGCAACATCTACACCTTCGGCCCCACCTTCCGCGCTGAAAACAGCAACACGCCCCGCCACGCGGCAGAGTTCTGGATGATCGAGCCGGAAATCGCCTTCGCGGACCTGGAGGACAATATGGCCCTGCAGGAAGATATGATCCGCACCATCATCGGCGATATCCTGCGCGAAGCGCCGGAGGAAATGAACTTTCTCAATCAGTTTGTGGACAAGCAGCTGATCGAGAGGCTTGAGCTTGTGCGCGACAGCGATTTCGCCCGCTGCAGCTATACAAAGGCCATTGAACTGCTGCTCGAGTCCGGACGTTCGTTTGAGTATCCCGTCAAATGGGGCATGGACCTGCAGACTGAGCACGAACGCTGGCTGACGGAAGACTACTTCCGCCGCCCCGTGTTTGTGCATGACTATCCCAAGGACATCAAGGCATTCTACATGCGCATGAACGAGGACAATAAGACTGTCGCGGCTGTTGACCTGCTGGTGCCCGGCGTGGGCGAAATGGTAGGCGGCAGCCAGCGCGAAGAGCGCCCGGAAATGCTGGAGCGGCGCATGGAGGAGCTTAATATGGAGAAGGAAGCCTATAGCTGGTATTGCGACCTTCGCCGCTACGGCACCGTGAAGCACGCGGGCTTTGGTATCGGCTTTGAGCGCCTGATCATGTACATAACAGGCATGTCCAACATCCGCGACGTGCTGCCCTTCCCCCGCACAGTGGGGAACGCGGAGTACTAAAGCCAATTTACCCGCCTGACAAACAAAGCGCGCCTGCATAAAAAAAGCGTGCTTTGTTTATATTGAAGGCCTATATCTTGGCCTGAATGAAGTCCTTGGGACTCATGCCGTATTGCAGCTTGAAGGCGCGGAAGAATCCGCTGTAGTCAGCGAAACCGCAGCGGGCATAGATCTCAATGGGCTGGCAGCCTTCGCTGAGCAGGTTACGGGCAATGGTGAGGCGCTTTTGCCGAATGTACTGCGATATGGTCGTACCGATCTGCTTTTTAAAGCGGCGGGTCAGGGTGCCGCTGTCAAAGAAGAATATATCCTCCAGCCTCTCCAGTGACAGGTCTTCCTGAATATGCGTGTTGATGTAGGCAAAAACCCGGTCAATCAAGGGATCATTTTCACCGGCTGTCGCGACATCGCTTCGGGAGGCCATGGCCAGGCGGTTGATCATGATCAGCAGCTGACAGGCACCGTTACGGCGCATGGCCTCCCCTCCGTACTGAGCGGTTTCCTGCTCTCTGAGCAGAATACTGACCAAGGCCATCAGGGGCTCACGTTCCTCGGGCGACAGCCTGATCAGGTTGCCGTGCCCGGGCTGGCCTCTGTCAAAGCAGGCGCCCAGATTGAGGCCGCTGTAGTGCGACAGCTCCTTGAGGTAATGCCGGTCTATCCACATCACGATGCGCTCGTATGGCTTGGAGGGCGTTGTGATCACGGGCTGGTGCAGCTCATTTGGCTCGATCACAAGCAGGTCGCCCGGAAGCAGAGGATAGCTTCTGTTTTCTATCTGGTAATTGACCTCGCCGTCAATAAAGAAATATACTTCATAAAAATCATGGTGGTGCAGGTTGATATCATCCAGGTAGCTGTCACAGTAATGGAAGATCTCAAAATCGCGGCTTCGCATAGTCTGCCTTGTGTTGAAGGCGCTGATGTGCTTTTCCACAATCCCATCCCCCGTTTCCCGCTTTCTGATGTGCCTATTGTACCGAAAATTGCCGTTTTTTGCAATGCAGGCAGTTCAGCTTCGCATGGTAAAAATGATTGACGCGGCTTTTTCGCTTATGTTAGGATGAAAACAATCAAATGCTTTGGCGGGTGCCAAAGCGGCATAAACTATTATCAGGAGGAGATTATCCATGAAAAAGACCTTGGCATTTATTCTCGCCGGTATTCTCGTGCTCTCCCTGGCCTCGGTGGCAAGCGCCCAGACTGTTCTGCAGCTGTCCGAAGTGCACGCCGAAGGCTACCCCACCTCCCTGGCAGACCATGAGTTTGCCCGCCTGGTCGAAGAAAAGACCGAAGGCCGCATCAAGATCGAAGTATTCACCGGCGGCACCCTGTACAAGGCAGAACCCGATTCTATCCAGGCCCTCCAGCTGGGCGACCTCGCCTTCACCCGCGTTTCCGCTTCCCCGGTAGGCAACTTTGTGCCCGCCATCAACGGCATCCAGATGCCTTACCTGTACAAGAGCGGCGAGCATATGTGGGCCGTGCTGAACAGCGAACTGGGCCAGAACTTCCTGGCGGAAATCGAAAAAGCCCCCAACTCCGGCCTCATCGGCCTGTGCTATTATGACGCCGGCAGCCGCAGCTTCTACCTGACGAAGGAAGTGCGCACGGTCGCCGACATGGCCGGCTTGAAGGTCCGCGTGCAGGATAACCAGATGATGAAGCGCATGGTTGAACTGCTGGGCGCGACCCCCGTGACCGGCATCGGCCCCAACGATGTGCAGCAGGCCATCCAGACCGGCGTTGTCGACGGCGCCGAAAACAACTGGCCCACTTACCAGAACATGGGTGACTATGAAGCCGCCAAGTACTACATCCTCGACCAGCACACCCGCGTGCCGGAAATCCTCCTGGCTTCCGCCGCCGTGATGGCTACGCTTGATCCCAAGGATGTCGAAATCATCAAGGAATGCGCCAAGATGACGCAGGAATTTGAAATTGCCGAGTGGGCGAAGAAGGAAGCTTCCTCCGAGCAGATCGTCCGCGATGCCGGCAGTATCGTCATTGAGCTGACACCCGAAGCCCGCGCGGAATTCGAAGCCGCGATGGAACCCCTCTATGCCGAATTCGGAGCGAACTATCTTGACCTGATCCAGCAGATTAAGGACATGGGAAAGGATTTCTGATCCTGACCGCTTCCCCCGGCTCGGCCCATCCGGCCCGGGCCGGGGGATATTTTATATGTACCCGGAGGTGGCAGACATGGCGGAACTACTGCGCAAAATTGACCGTGCTATTCATAAGGTTCTCCTGATCATTGCCGACATCGCCCTGGTCGCGATGGTGCTGATCCTCAGCTATACAGTGCTTCTTCGATATGTGTTCAATACCGGTCTGGCCTGGGCGGAAGAAGTGCCGCGCCTGCTGGTCACGGTGTTTGTCTTTTTAGCGTGCGCGATGGGCGTGCGTGACCGCGTGCACATCACGGTCAACATGCTGTACAACAGATTTATTCCCGGCGGCAAGGGCCGACTGGCCTTTGAGATATTCGGCGATATCTGCGTGCTCTTATGCGGCATTTTTATGTTCTATACAGGCGGGGACCGCGTACTGCGTATGATGAGCATGCCGGGCATTCTGCCCATGACCGGCCTGCCCAACTGGGTGCAGTACGCTGCTGTGCCCATCGGCGGCGCGGTGATTATATTCGACAGCATGTTAGCCCTGACCGGCATCAACCGCCGCGACAGCACCCTGCATGCTGAGCAGGATATTGACTATGCCGATCAGGTGATCCATAGGGAGAAGCAGCATATTGAGGAGGTCAAGAACTAATGGATACGGCAGTATTGGCGACCATCGTATTAATCGGCGGCTTCTTCCTGCTGATGTTCCTGCGCGTGCCGATCACCTTTTCCATGCTGCTTTCTACTTTGATCAGCGCATTGATCAACAGGACGAACCTGTCAGTCATGATCAACCAGATGGTGCAGGGCGCGAACAGCTTCTCCCTGCTTGCCATCCCCTTCTTTATCCTGATGGGGGAGATCATGGCCGAAGGCGGTATGAGCGAAAAAATCGTTGACCTGGCCAACATGGCCGTCGGCCGTTTCCGCGGCGGGCTTGCCTATGTAAACGTGCTTGACTCCATGTTCTTCGGCGGCATCTCCGGCTCCGCCGTGGCTGACGTTTCCTCCCTTGGCAGCATCGTAGTGCCGATGATGAAAAAGCAGGGTTACAAGCCTGAGTTCGCCGTCGGCCTTACGGTGACGACTGCCTGCCAGGGCGTTCTCATCCCGCCCAGCCATAACATGGTCATCTACGCGCTGGCTACAGGCGGTGCCGTGACCGTCGGCAACATGCTGATCGCGGGCATGCTGCCGGGCATTCTGCTTGGCTCCTGCCTGATGCTGCTTTGCTTCTTCCTGGCCAACCATTACCACTTTCCCAAGGGAGACAACGTGAGTTACAAAGGCCGCAGAGGCAGGATCCTGCTCAACGCCATTCCTCCGATGATGATTTTCGTGATCATCATGGGCGGCGTAGCAGCCGGCGTCTTCACCGCCACCGAATCTTCCGCCATCGCTTGCCTGTACACATTCGCCCTCACCTACATTTTTACAAGATCAGCAAAGCTTCGCAACTTCAACCATGTGCTGCGCCGCGCGCTGAAGACGCTGGCCATCGTCATGACCCTGATTGCCACCGCCCAGGCCTTTGCCTATATGATGACCGCGCTGCGCATCCCTGACCAGATCACACGGGCATTGCTTGCGGTCACCAGCAACAAGTACCTGCTGCTGCTCCTGATCAACGCGCTGCTCATACTGCTGGGCTGTTTCATGGATATGGCTCCCCTGATCATGATCATGACCCCCATCCTGCTGCCCGTCGTGACAAACCCGGCCATCGGGATGCACCCGGTGCACTTCGGTGTGGTGCTGATATTCAACCTGGCCGTCGGTCTGTGCACCCCGCCCGTGGGAAGCGCGCTGTATGTCGGCTGCGCTGTCGGTAAAACGGAACTCGGCGCAACTGCCAAGGCTACTCTGCCCATGTTTGGCATGATGGTCGCGGTGCTGATGATCGTCACCTTTGTGCCCGCCATCTCCCTGTGGCTGCCGGGCCTGCTCTAAGAAAGAAGCATGCATATGTTTATACATAACGTAGACAGGCTGTCGACCCCCTGTGAACCGGGCGTGAGCCGCAAGGTGCTTTGCTATGACGAGCACCTGATGATGTGCGAGATCACGTTTAAAAAAGGCGCTCAGGGTACTATGCACGCCCATCCCCACCGGCAGATCACCTATGTCGCCCGGGGCAGCTTCCGCTTTACCATCGCGGATGAGACCCAGACCGTCAGGCAGGGTGATTCGATCCTGATCCCGCCTGATGACGTGCATGGTGTTACCGCGCTGGAGGATGGCATGCTGATAGACGTATTCAGCCCGATGCGGCAGGAGTTTGTGTAAAACTGTGATATAATCACATCATACAGATTATTCAACGAAAGGATCGAGCGATATGTTGGATCAATTGGCGCTGGCCGGGCTGATCCCGGTGATCAAGGTAGAGCGGGCGGAGGATGCCGTCCCGCTTTGCCGCGCGCTTTCAAAAGGCGGTCTGCCGGTGGCAGAAATTACATTCAGAACCAAGGCAGCAGAAGAGGCCATCCGCCTCGTGCATCAGGAACTGCCGGAGGTGCTGCTGGGTGCCGGCACGGTGCTGACCCCCGAGCAGGCCGACAAGGCCGCCGCGGCAGGCGCCGGCTACATCGTCTCCCCCGGCCTCAACCCCAGGGTGGTCCGCCACTGCCTGGAAAAAGGCTATCCCATCCTGCCCGGCTGTTCCAGCCCCTCCGACATCGAGCTGGCGCTGGAGCTGGGGCTGACCGCTGTCAAGTTCTTCCCGGCGGAGGCGCTGGGCGGCGTCAATATGATCAAAGCGCTGCTCGGACCCTACGGCGGTCTGAAGCTGGTACCGACAGGCGGCATCAACCCCCAGAATCTGCACGACTATCTCTCCATCAAAAACGTAATAGCCTGCGGCGGCAGCTGGATGGTGCCGGACGACGCGGTGAAATCGGGTGATTGGGCGCGCGTTGAGCGCCTTACAGCCGAAGCGGTGACATTGATGCTGGGGCTGCGGATCCGTCACATCGGCATCAACCAGAATGACTCCCGGGAGGCCATGGACAATGCACGCAAGCTGTCGCTGCTGACAGGCTGGCCGATCGAAAATGACACCGAGGGGAGCTGCTTTGTCGGCACCGGCCTGGAAGTGATGAAACACAAAGGGCGCGGCACGCATGGGCACATCGCCCTGGAGACCCGCAGCATCCCCCGCGCCATGTGGCACCTGGATCGCCGCGGCTTTGCATTTGACAAGGAAAGCGCTGCCTATACCCCCGCGGGCCAGCTGAGGCTGATCTACCTGGAAGGTGAGTTCGCGGGTTTTGGTATCCACCTGTCACAAATCTAGAGCATAGAAAGGTCATTGTTATTTATGATCAAGGCTGTTACCTTCGGAGAGGTCATGCTGCGCCTGAAATCGCCGGGCCATGACCGCCTGATGCAGACCCCTGTCCTGGAAGCGACTTTCGGCGGCGGTGAAGCCAATGTAGCCGTCAGCCTGGCGAACTACGGCATGGATGCCGCCTTTGTGACCGTTCTGCCCGAAAACGACCTGGCACAGGCCTGCCTGCGCGAACTGCGCGGCTTTGGCGTAGATACAAGCCGCGCTGTGTTCGGCCCGGGCCGTATCGGCATCTATTTTCTGGAAACCGGCTCCAACCAGTGGGCCAGCAAGGTCATTTATGACCGGGCGGACAGCGCGATCGCCAAGGCCTTGCCCGGCAGTATCGACTGGGACAAAGCCTTTGCCGGTGCCGGCTGGTTTCATACCACGGGCATTACGCCTGCCATCAGCCAAAGCGCGGCTGATCTGACACTGGAAGCGGTCATGGCTGCCAAGCGGCTGGGCCTGCAGGTAAGCCTTGACCTAAACTTCCGCAAGAACCTTTGGAAATACGGCAAAAAGGCCTCCGAGGTGATGAGCGGCCTGATGCCCTTCGTGGACTGCGCCATTGCCAACGAGGAAGATTTTGAGATGAGCCTGGGCATCAAGCCCGAAAAGGGAAGCGCCGAGCACGGTGACATCGACCCCGGGCTCTACCGCGCCGTCGCCGGGGAGGCCATGCGCCGCTACCCCAACCTGAAGCATGTCGCTATCACCCTGCGCCAATCCATCTCCGCCGATCGCAACATCTGGCAGGCCAGCTATTATGACGGCAGGGAGTTCCTGATCAGCCGCCGCTATGACCTGACCGACATTGTCGACCGGGTAGGCGGGGGGGACAGTTTCTGCGGCGGGCTGATCTATGGCCTGAACGCCTATGATCATGCCCGTGACGCGCTGGAGTTCGCCACGGCCGCCAGCTGCCTGAAACACACCGTAAACGGCGACTATAACCGCGTCAGCGCTTCCGAGGTGCGCAGCCTGATGAAAGGCAGCGGCTCGGGACGCGTACAGCGCTGATGCCGGAAGAATACAATGTCATAAAAATGTGAGCCTGTATGGTAATACTACTGAGGAGGCCCCCGATGAAACTCCCCTTTCATATTGATTTAAACGGCAAAACGGCCCTTGTCACCGGCGGCGGCGGCATATTGGGCGGATATTTTTCAAGGGCTCTTGCAGCCTGCGGAGCCAGGGTGGCGATCATGAACCGCAGCCTTGACAAGGGCCTGAAGGTCGCGGAGCTGATCATACAGGATGGCGGGCAGGCGATGGCGCTGTCCTGCGATGTGCTGGATGAAGCCGCGCTGCAAAAGGCGCGGGAGGAAATACACGCCCGCTTCGGCCCCGTGGATATCCTGATCAATGCCGCCGGCGGCAACAGCCCTGCCGCTACGACGGATGACGAGCAGTTTGATTCCGCCAGACAGTCGGTGAAAGATTTCTTCCATCTCTCCCCCGAGGGCATCCGCTATGCCTTCGACCTGAACTTCCTGGGCACGCTTCTGCCTACACAGGTGTTTGCCAAAGACATGATCGGAAGGCCCGATTGCTGCGTAGTCAACATCTCTTCCATGGGCGCCTACCTGCCCATGACCAAGGTGATGGCTTACAGCGGCGCGAAGGCCGCCGTGAGCAACCTGACCCACTGGCTGGGTACCTATTTTGCCAAGGACGGCCCCCGCGTCAACGCGATCGCCCCGGGCTTCTTTGTAACAGAGCAAAACCGTAGCCTTTTGTTTGACGGGCAGGGGCAGCCGACGCCGCGCACAGGCAAGATTATGGCCGCGACCCCGATGGGCCGCTTCGGTGAGCCTGAAGAGCTGATCGGCGCTCTGCTCTATCTCGTATCCCCCGAGGCCGCCCGGTTCGTTACCGGCATCGTTCTGCCGGTGGATGGCGGCTATACAGCCTATTCAGGCGTTTAAGGAGTTGCAGCATGATGTATGATTTGATTACGGCAACCAGCATGGGTGTTCGGATCACGCCCGATCAGCGGCAGCCGGTGGGGCTTGACAACCGCTTCACCATGCAGGCGACCAGCGCTGAGAGCAATGTGCTGAATGTATCTGCCTCTCTTGGCCTGAAGACCAAGGTGCTGACCGCCTTTGTCAAGGGCAGCCCGATCTCCGCCTTTATCAAGCGCGAGCTTGGCAGCAGGTTTATCGCCTTTGAGGGGCCGGAGATCGAGCAGGGCGGGCCTTGGGGCTTCCGCCACCAGTTCAACATCGCGGATGCCGGTTTCGGACCGCGCGGGCCCCGTGTGCACAATGACCGCGCGGGTGAGGTGGGGCTGGATCTTGGTCCGGAGTATTTCGACCTCGACCGAATCTTTGTAGGTGAAGGCGCCCGGATGATTCATTTCTCCGGCCTGTTTGCCGCCCTCTCACCAAAAACGGCAGATTTTTGCCTGGCGCTGGCCGCAAAGGCCAGGGAGAGCGGATGCCTGATCAGCTTTGACCTCAACCACCGCGCCTCCTTTTGGAAGGGGCGGGAACAGGAACTGCGCGAAGCCTTTCACAGGATCGCCTCGGTATCCGATGTGCTGATCGGCAATGAGGAGGATTACCAGCTGGCGCTTGGCCTGAAAGGCCCGGATGCCGGCGGGCATGATGTGGGCAAAACTGAGGAGTTCAAGGCCATGATCACGCAAGCCAGGGAAACCTATCCCAACGCCAGCGTATTCGCGACGACCCTCCGCCAGGTGATCAGCGCGAACGAGCATCTGTGGGGCGCGCTGCTATACAAGGACGGCGAGTGGTACACGGAAGCCCCCAGGGAGATCCAGGTGTATGACCGTCTCGGCGGCGGCGACAGCTTTGTGGGCGGCCTGCTCTATGCCCTGCTGCGCGGCTGGAGCGGTGAGCAATGCGTACAGTTCGGCTGGGCGACCGGCGCTCTGGCCGCGACAATGACAGAAGACTATGCTTCACCCGCCGATGAGGAACAGGTGTGGAGCGTTTGGAAAGGCAACGCGCGCGTACAGCGCTGAAAAGGGAGGACATTATGAAAAAAGCGGATATCGGCCTCGTCGGCCTCGCGGTTATGGGCGAAAACCTTGTGATGAATATGGAGAGCAAAGGCTTTACCGTGGTCGTTTATAACAGGACCACAGCGAAGGTGACCAGCTTTATTGAAGGCCGAGCCAAAGGCAAAAACATCATCGGCACCTACAGCCTGCAGGAGCTTGCGGACGCGCTGGAAAAGCCCCGCAAGGTCATGCTGATGGTGAAGGCCGGACAGCCGGTGGATAACCTGATTGAGATGCTGCTGCCTTTGCTTGAAAAAGGCGATATCATCATCGACGGCGGCAACAGCCACTTCCCCGACACAGCCAGACGCGTCAAGTATGTCGAGTCAAAAGGCCTGCGCTATATAGGTACCGGCGTGTCCGGAGGCGAGGAAGGCGCGCTGAAAGGCCCCAGCATGATGCCCGGCGGCTCGCCCGAAGCCTGGCCCTATGTAAAGAATATATTCCAATCCATCTGCGCCCAGGTGGACGGCCAGCCCTGCTGTGACTGGGTGGGCGAGGGCGGCGCGGGCCACTTCGTCAAGATGGTGCACAACGGCATCGAGTACGGCGATATGCAGCTGATCTCGGAAAGCTATTTGCTGATGCGCGATGTATTGAAGATGAGCCCTGATGAGATGGCCGCCATCTTTTCCGAGTGGAACCGGGGCGAGCTGGACAGCTACCTGATTGAGATCACAGCTGAAATACTGGCTGCCAAGGATGATGACGGAAGCCCTCTGGCGGACAAGATACTGGATACCGCCGGCCAGAAGGGCACCGGCAAATGGACGGCCATCGCCGCGCTGGATGAAGGCATCCCGCTGACCATGATCGCCGAGGCCGTGTTCGCCCGCTCGCTTTCAAGCGATAAGGACGGCCGCGTGAAGGCCTCAGGCCTCCTTGGCAAAAGCGCGCCCAAGTATACAGGCGACAAACAGGCCTTCATTCACAGCATCAAGAAGGCGCTGTACGCGTCCAAGATCATCTCCTACACGCAGGGCTACCTGCTGATGGCGTCAGCGGCTAAAACCTATGGATGGAACCTGAACTTCGGCGGGATCGCCATGATGTGGCGCGGCGGCTGTATCATCAGAAGCGCGTTCCTGGGCCGGATCAAGGAAGCCTTCGATGAAAACCCGGTTCTTGAAAACCTGCTGTACGCCCCCTACTTCGCCAAGGCCGTTGATGAGGCTCAAAACGGCTGGCGCGAAGTGGTCGCGCTGGCCGCGATGGAAGGTGTGGCCCTGCCCGCGATGAGCAGCGCGCTTTCTTACTGGGACGGATTGCGCAGCCCGCGCAGCGGCGCGAACCTTCTGCAGGCACAGCGCGACTATTTCGGCGCGCACACCTATGAGCGTGTGGATAAGGAGCGCGGGCAGTTCTTCCACACCAACTGGACCGGTGAGGGCGGAACCACGGCAGCGGGCGTATACAATGCCTGAGGAACTCCTGATCCCCCAGGCGCTGGCCGCCGCGACGGAGGACGGCCTTGTCAGGGAAGCCATCCTAAACGCCTTGACCCGCAGCCTGACCCCGATGCTTGGAAAGCTCAATAAGGTGCTGCTGGTGCCGCCGGATTTCACCCGCTATCACTCAAACGCCGGGCTGATCACCTCCCTGCTCTATGAGATGCTGAGCCCGGGCTGCGAGGTGGATGTGCTGCCGGCGCTGGGTACGCATGTCATGATGAGCCAAAGCGAGTGGGAGCTGATGTACGCCCCTATCCCCTTTGATCGGATGATCGCGCACAGCTGGCGTACGGATGTCGTATTGCTGGGCGAGGTGCCGGGCAGCTTTGTGGAGCAGGTATCGGAAGGCCTGGTGAAGGATGCCATCCCTGTGGAGATTAACCGGCACCTGCTTAACCCCGATTATGACCTGATTTTATCCATCGGTCAGGTGGTCCCCCACGAGGTCGTTGGCATGGCCAACCACGCCAAGAACATCTTTGTCGGCTGCGGCGGTTCCGGAATGATCAATGCTTCGCACATGCTGGGTGCCTTCTACGGAATGGAACGCATCATGGGCCGCGCGGATACCCCCGTGCGGGCTGTGTTTGACTACGCGGCGGAGCACTTCATCGCGAGCCTTCCACTCAGCTATATCCTGACGGTGACAGATGCGCCGCAAGGAGAGATCCGCACCCACGGCCTGTTTATCGGACGCGGGCGTGAATACTTTGAGCAGGCGGCGAAGCTGGCCACGCGCGTCAATATGAACCTGCTGGACAGACCGATCAGAAAAGCAGTGGTCTATCTGGATGAGCAGGAATTCAAATCCACCTGGCTGGGCAACAAGGCCATCTACCGCACCCGCATGGCCATGGCCGATGGGGGCGAGCTGATCATCCTGGCTCCCGGCGTAGAGAAGTTCGGTGAGGACGAGCAGGTGGACCGGCTGATCCGCGCCTACGGTTACCGGGGCAGGGAGTATGTGCTTGACATGATCAAGCGCGCGCCTGATCTGGCCCAAAATCTTTCAGCCGCGGCTCATTTGATCCATGGCAGCAGCGACGGACGCTTCCGCGTGACCTACTGCGCAAAACGCCTCAGCCGGCAGGAAGTGGAAGATGTGGGCTATGAGTACCTGCCCTATCAGGATGCTGTCAGGCGGTATCCCCCGGATACGCTGCAAACAGGCTGGAACCTGATGGATGACGGCGAGGAGATATACTATATCCCCAACCCCGCCCTTGGCCTGTGGGCCGAAAAGCGAAAGTTTGTAGTGTAAGCGATTGAAACAGACCGCAAAACGTTAATAATCTCTCATGCTTACGCTTGAAACAAAAGGGATAAAGAGGTATAATATAAAAGGGTGCGCGTGTGCCCTGTATCGAGCAATTCTTAAGGAGGAGACCAAATGACAAAGGTTGGTATTAACGGTTTTGGACGCATTGGGCGTCTTGTTCTGCGCGCGACGCTTGAAAACTTTAATGACGTGGAAGTCGTCGCCATCAACGATCCCTTCATCAGCGTCGATTATATGGCCTACATGCTGCGTTATGACACGGTGCATGGTCAGTACAAGGGCGACATCAGCTATGACGAGGCCGCCGGCACCCTGACCGTCAACGGCAAAGCCATCAAGGCCTATGCCTGTATGAAGCCCGAGGAGATCTCGTGGGCTGAGGCCGGCGCGGAGTATGTTGTCGAGTCCACAGGTGTGTTCACTGACACCCCCGGCGCTTCCGCCCACTTCAAGGGCGGCGCCAAGAAGGTCGTCATTTCAGCGCCCGCCAAGGATAAGGAGACCCCCATGTTCGTCATGGGTGTCAACCATCAGAAGTATACCAAGGACATGAACGTCGTCTCCAACGCCTCCTGCACCACCAACTGCCTGGCCCCTCTGGCCAAGGTCATCCATGACAAGTACGGCATTACCGATGGCCTGATGACCACCGTGCATGCCACCACCGCCACCCAGAAGACGGTTGACGGCCCCTCCAAGAAGGACTGGCGCGGCGGACGCGGCGCGGCCTTCAACATCATCCCCTCCTCCACCGGCGCTGCCAAGGCTGTCGGCGTAGTCATCCCCGAACTGAAGGGCAAGCTGACCGGCATGTCCTTCCGCGTGCCCACTGCAGACGTTTCGGTCGTCGACCTGACCGTCAACCTGGCCAAGCCCACCACCTATGAAGACATCAAAGCCACCATGAAGGCCGCCAGCGAGAGTGCCGAGTGGAAGGGCATCATCGGCTATACTGAGGAAGCCGTTGTTTCCAGCGACTTCATCCACGATGAGCGCACCTCCGTGTTTGACGCCGGCGCCGGCATCATGCTGACTGACAAATTCGTCAAGCTGGTCGCCTGGTACGACAACGAGTGGGGCTATTCCTGCAAGGTTGTCGAGCTGATCCGCCACATGGCGAAGGTTGACGCGAAGTAAGATTTCCCTATAAATGTTTTGAGGCGAGGGCAGCTACCCTCGCCTCTTTTTCATAAAATGCCCTTTTTTTTAGCTGTAGGTCTTCAGAGCAACCAATTATTGTTGCTTTAATACTTCTATCTTTTTTGATCATTTCCCTTTCCCACTTTCTGATCGACTGGGTCAAGGCAAGCATCGACCAAAAGGATACGAATTGGCAATATTATCGGCAAATTGGAGCGTTTCATCATAGCGACCTTGATACTGCTCAACCAGTTGAGTGCCATCGGCTTTGTGTTGACAGCAAAAAGCATCGCGCGCTACAAGCAACTCGAGAATCAAAGCTTTGCGGAGCGGTACCTTATCGGAACGCTGCTGAGCGTCAGCATCGCGATGATCACAGCCATCGCGCTTCGAAGCTTCATATAGCGTTCATTATCCGCCGAACTGGGCAAGGCCCTCGATGGCATAGGCCCTCACCGGGCAGGAATCGGCGCCCAGGATGGGCAAAGGCGCGAAGGAGAAGAAGAACACATCGCTTGTCAGCTGATCGAGGTTTTTAAGCACTTCGATAAAACAGATGTCGACCTCCATCAGGATGTCATGGAAAGGCCTCACGTCTTCATTGCTGCTTTCAATGGACACGCCGTCGCCAAAGCCCACGCACTTGACGCGGTGGTTTCTAAACCACCAGGCTGGTTCAATCCCGACAAGCAGGCGCTGATCCGCGTCTGTGTTAGTCAGCGGTGTAAAGGGCGGTATCTGATAGGGGCTGTCGAGAATGACAATGTCCCCCTCCCTGATACGGCTGCCCAGCGCGTCATCCAGCGCTTCCGACGTGATATGGCTGCGAGGCTCGAGCCCCTCCAGCTTCACATAGATGGCGCGGCCCATGAAGGCGGACAGAGGCAGATCGCCCACCGACTTGCCATCTTCAAAATGATGATAGGGGCACTCGCAATGCGTGCCCAGGTGGCTGGTCAGATCCAGCGCAGTATGATAGTCAGGGATAGGGCCGCCTGTGTTATAGCGGATCAAGCGGCAGCGGCGGCTCTCGGTTTCCGGGTCAAGCGGCTTTGAAAGATCGATGACGCGCAGCCCGTTCAGTTCATAGACAGGTCCCATCTTTTTATCCTCCTTGCATTCTTTGCTCCATCGCGCGCACCATGCGCACGATCATCCTATGGCTTGGCGCGGGGACTCCATTGCGATCGCCGGCGCGTACAACGCTTCCGCTGATCGTATCCACCTCGGTCATCCGCCCGTCGCGCAGGTCCGCGTAAATGCTGGTCAGGCCGCCGGGGTTTCTTTCACAGATTCCGCGCACTTTATTGACCATCTCACACGGGTCAAAGTCCAGTCCTTCCCCTCCGGCCACCGCGACCGCCTCCCGTATCAGGGTATCACACACCGCCCAGGCGCTGGGGTTGCTCGCGATATAGCCGTCAGCAGATAGGTATCGGGGCCGATCAGCGCCCTGTTCCCTGACAAGGCTTCACGGCTGTACATCGCCTTGACAAACAGGATCAGCAGATCGGCCGGCGCTTGTCCGGCAGAATCCTTCACAACCGCGGGATGATACGTTTCCCTTGTCCCGTCGGCCTCAATGATCTCAAGCCCGCGCGCCCGGCCTTATCCGCCAGGGCCTGCTTCCTGTCGACGATGAGCGCATCGTGCCGGCGGCTGAGGTAACCGCCGCACTGTATGCCCATCGCGCCTCCGCCTGAAACCGCGATTCTCATATAACCTCCGCTTGATAAGCAAGAGGCTTTCCGCCGCGCGACATGGCAGGAAAGCCTCTTGCTTGTCATTACAGGCTGTACAGCCCGCTGTATTTGTCCTTAAGGTAGCTGATGTAATAACCAGCGTCAAAAGCCTGCCCTGTCGCGGAAACGATCAGGTCACGCGGCTTCATCATGCCGCCGTGGCGGTGGATCTTCTCCCCCAGCCAGGCATTGATGGGCGCGAAGTCCCCCGCGCGAAGAGCGGCCTCGATATCCACATCCTTCGCCATGGCCGCGTAAATCTGCGCGGAGTAGGCAGAGCCTATGGAATAGCTGGGGAAGTAGCCGAACATCCCGCCCGACCAGTGCACATCCTGCAGCACACCTTCGCTGTCATTCTGAGGCTCCACGCCCAGGTACTCTTTGTAGAGCGTCTTCCACGCGCCGGGCAGGTCAGCCACTTTCAGGGTGCCGTCGAACAGCGCCTTCTCCAGCTCATAGCGCACCATGATATGCATGGAATAGGTGAGTTCGTCCGATTCCGTGCGGATCAGGCTGGGCTTTGATACGTTCAGCGCGCGGTGCAGCTGCCCGGCATCGGTATCCTTGAATGCATCCGGGAAGATCTCCCCCATCACGGGCAGCAGGGCCTGAGCAAAGGGCAGGCTGCGGCCAAGCATGTTCTCATACAGACGTGACTGGCTTTCATGAATGCCCATCGATACTCCGCCAGCCAGGCAGCCGTACTGCAGTTCATCCGCAATGCCCAGCTCATACAGGCCATGCCCCGCCTCATGGATGACGCTGTAGAGCGAGGAGAGCAGATTATCCTCATGATAGTGCGTGGTGATGCGCACATCCTTGTTGTTAAAATTGGTGGTGAAGGGATGTTCGCTCTGGCCCAGAACGCAGCGCTCGGTGTCCACTTTCATCATCGACATGACGCGCTTTGCCAGCTTCTCCTGCAAAGCGGCAGGATATGTACCCTTCAGCCAGCCGGTATCCGGCTGCCCGGCTTCGCCGATGGCGCGCACAAGGGGCACAAGCTCACGGCGAAGGCGGTCGAAGTATTCATCCAGGTAGCTTTGATCGATACCCGGCTCAAAATCATCCAGCATCACGTCATAAGGCTTCTTAGCGCTGTCCCGGTAGCCGGCAAAACGCCTTCCGGTCGCGACCAGATCTTCCAGGCAGGGGCGGAAGGAGTGGAAACTATTGTTCACTTTGGCGTCATGCCACACGGCAGTCGCCTTGTTGACCAGCTTGGTGTAGGCTACAACCTCCTCCATAGGAATGCAGGTGGTGTTTTTATACTCGCGGCGCATTTCCTCCGCCTCGCGCCTGGACTGGGGGTCCAGCTCGGCGCTGCGCTCATGCAGCGCCTCCAGCAGGTCGCGCGCCCGGTCATTGATGAGCAGCTCATAGCTCATCCGGGACAAGGCGCCCATCGTTTCTCCCCTGCCCTCGTCAGACAGGCGGGGAGCGGCGGTTTCCGAATCATAGCTGAGCACGCCCAGCGCGTGTTTGAATACATGCAGCTTGCGCTGCAGGTCTTTCAGGTCTTCTATCAATGCCTTTATATCCATCACAGCCTCCTTTTATACAGCGATTATAGCACGCAGAGCGCCAATCTGGTACAATGCGGACATAAATCCGGGAAGGAAACGCGTTATTTTGTCTAAACCGCTTGCTATCTTTGACTTTGACGGCACCATGATCAGCGGAGACAGCATCATCCGCTATACGGCCTATGCCATGCGGCGCGGGTATGAGCCCCGGCGCAAGATCATCCCGCGGCTGTGGCAGGGTCTCAAGGCTGTCTGCGGGCTGATGAGCGCAACGGAAGGCAAAAGCCGCGCGCTTTCGTTTTTAGCACGGATGAGCCGGGAAGAGCAAAGCGAGTTCAACCGCGCGTTTTGCCGCGATATCCTGATGCCGCGCGTCTTTCCCAAAGCACTGGAGCGTATGGAAGCGCACCGGCGGGAAGGATTACGTATTCTATTGGTATCGGCCTCGCCCGATGCGTATATCAGCCATCTGAAAGACTTCCTGCCGGTCGATGCCATCATTGCTTCTCCCACAGATGAGCGGGGGCGGGTATCCTCCTCCACCAGGGGCGAGGAAAAGGCAAGGCGGGTGCGGGAATGGGCCGCTGCGCAGGATACACAGATCGATTGGGCAGGCAGCTTTTCCTACGGAAACAGCGCAAACGATCTGCCGGTGATGCGTCTGACCGGCCATCCCGTGTGCGTCAACCCCAGCAGGCGCATGAAAAAGCTGGCCCCTGATCTGCCCGCAGAGCAATGGAAGGCTTAATGGATGGCGCATAAAAAGGCTTTCACAGATAGATGTGAAAGCCTTTTTATGCGCTCCGGCCCGATATAATCAGGCGCGGTTGGTTGCTTCTTTAATTTTCGCGGCCTTGCCCTGCAGATCACGCAGGTAGTACAGCTTCGCGCGGCGTACCTTGCCCTTGCGGACCACTTCAATGCGGTCTACGCGTGGGGAGTGCAGCGGGAAGGTGCGCTCGACACCGATGCCGTAGGACATGCGGCGAACGGTAAAGGTCTCGCGGCAGGAGCCGTTGCGCTTGGCGATCACAGTGCCTTCAAAGGCCTGCAGGCGCTCGCGGGTGCCTTCGACAACCTTCACAAACACGCGCAGGGTATCACCGACACCAAACTCGGGCCTGTCGGTCCGCAGCTGGGCCTGTTCAATCGAACGAATCAATTCACTCATGGGATTTCCTCCTTCCATCGCAGACGTTCGTGCCAAGCCATATGCTTGCAGAGGACCGCCCGTTGTCACAAAGATGATTTTACCACATCACTTTACCATCTGGCAAGCGTTTTTTCGCGGGAGTTTGACACTTCCAAAGTAGAAAAAGTGATATAAGCTGAGGCGGGGCCTTATCTTTTTGTCAATTTTAGTTGAGATGGTATTGCGTATTGTTTCGTATTGTGTTATAA
>CAYZRZ010000014.1:0-22663 GCA_964480995.1 uncultured Christensenella sp. | reverse complement strand
CTGCGGCCGGCTGATGTGCTGCCTGAAGTATGAGCAGGATCAATATGAACGCGCTCGCAAGCTTCTTCCCCATATAGGCCGCGATGTGTTTACCCCCGATGGGCGCGGTACGGTGGTCGAGCTGAATCCCTTGAAGGAGTCCGTGAAAGTTCGCGTTTCCAAGGGACAGGACAGTTATGAATACAAAGAATATCCCGGCACGGAAGTACAGCGCATCACGCCTCCCGTTCCGGTTAAGGCTGCCGAAAAGAAGAAGGAATCAGTTAAAACCATAACTTTTGCCCCCGAAGATGGACCGGAATTTTCCGATGAGCCGATTTCGGAAAGTGATGATTTGATCATCGAATAAACCGCGGTTTGCGATAATAAACAGGGCAGGCAATCAATGCCTGCCTTGTTTATTATCGTGTTTATGCTTCAGTCCCGCATTCGCAATTTCTTTTCTACCGATGTAAAGACACGCGTCAGCAGGGTGATCAGCGTGAAATAGATGAATGCTACAGTAATCAGCGGGAAAAAAGCTGAATAGGTGCGGCTTCTGATAAAGTCGCCTGCCTTGGTCAGATCCATCAGCCCGATAAAACCAACAACAGAGGTTTCCTTCAGCAGCATGATGAACTCGTTGAACAGGTTTGGTAAAATCACTTGAATGCTCTGAGGCAGCACGATCAGCACCAGGGTCTGCAAATGCGACATGCCAAGCGACCTGCCGGCCTCCGTTTGTCCCTTATCGATGGCAAGAATACCGCTTCGCACCATCTCCGACACATAGGCAGCTGAGTTAACGCCAAAGCTGATCAGCGCAATCAGTTCACGGCTCAGGCTGGTCGACGCCAAAATAATGTAATACATGATCATCAGTTGCACAACAACAGGTGTACCGCGAATCAGATCAACATAAACGCTCGCCAGCACACGCAGCGGATACACACGCTTAAAAGGCTTCCACGTTGAAATGCGCATCAGGGCTATCACAGTGCCCAGAACAGTCCCAATAACAGCCGCGCCAAGCGCAATGACCAAGGTTGTACCCAGGCCACTCAACAGCATCAGATAGCGGTCGCCGACGATCAGATTCGTATCAAAATCCGCGGCTATGCGCTGAAAAAAATCGCTCAAGTTCTCCTCCGACCAGACAGTTTCAAGGCCGCGGCGCTATTCGTCCACGGCCTTGAAACTGTACCAGATATTCAGTCTTTATTCAATCGTCTCGAAATATTTGCCGTACAATTCGTCAAAACCACCATTTTCCTTAAGCGTTGCCAGGCCTGCGTTGATCTTGTCCATCAGATCGGCGTTGCCAGGCTTAACCGCTATACCATATTGCTCGTCAGAAAGCATCTCTTCCAGCACCATCAGGCCTTCGATTTCATCGGCGAATACACTGGCGGGCGCGGAATCAACCATCACCGCGTCAATGCGGCTGTTCTTCATATCCATGATGGCGTCCAGCGCCTTGCTGTAGCGTTCGCAGACAATGCCTTCCATTGAATCAGTGACATAGATATCGCCGGTGGTGCCCAGCTGAACGCCGATCTTCATGCCGGCTTTGATATCCTCAACCGTCTTGATGGGCGAATCCGCAAGTACGATGATTTTCTGCGTAGCGCTGAAGTAAGGCTCAGAAAACAGTACGCTCTTGCCCTTTTCTTCGCTGATGGTCATACCGGCGATCGCGATATCGATCTGTCCGGCTGCAAGAGCCGCGGGCAGCGCGTCAAACTCCATGGACTCAACAGTGTATTCAATTCCCGCGAGGTCAAGAATCGCGCTGATCAGCTCAATATCAAAACCCTGGATGCTGCCATCATCGGCGACAAATTCAAAGGGGGGAAATTCGGCGTTGGTGCCTATTTTAACGCTTTCGCCCAGCGCGCTCGACGCTGTCAAAACCATGCACAGGGTCAGAATTAAAACAAATAACTTCTTCATAGCTTTAAGATCCTCCTTCTTGGTTACTCGATCATTTTATTGCATACTTATTCATTTGTCAAGCATAAATTCTAATATTTATGTATTTCTTTACACTTGACGCTTCTCACCGTAAATAGTAGAATATTCCTGTGATAAATACCATGAAATGTGAGGAAATATACCATGAAACTGATGAATCAACTGGAAAGGAAACTATACCGCTTTCGAATAGCTCCATTTTTCAAGTACATAATATTCGCCATGGCGGGTATATATGCCCTTAATCTCTTCTTTCCTTCTTTTGGGCTGTATTTCCGTATGCGGCTGCTCATGCCGCTTGTTTACCAGGGGGAGGTCTGGAGGCTGATCAGCTTTATCATCATTCCTCCCTCTGGCAGCATTCTGTTCGCGGCGCTGAATATGTATTTTTATTATTTCATCGGGACAGCCCTTGAAAGCAAATGGGGTGCCCGCAGGTTCCTGTTATACTTCATCATCGGTGTCGTCGGGGCTATCCTGGCTGCGGTGATCACAGGTATTGGCAACAACCATTTCCTGCTCATGTCCATGTTTTTCGCCTTCGCCATTCTCTATCCGGAAAATGAACTGCTGCTGTTCTTTGTATTACCGGTCAAAATGAAGTGGCTGGGACTGCTAAACGCTGTATATTACCTCTATGCCCTGTTCATCGGCAGCTGGGCTGATCGCGCGGCACTGGTGTTCAGCCTGGTTAATCTATTCCTCTTCTTCGGCGGCGATCTCATCAACCTGACCCGAAGCACCATAGCGCAATGGAAACGCCGGCGTCAGTTCCGCAGCGCGCAGCGGCGTTAATCCATATCGCCGCATATAAAAACCGCCTCCTGAAAAGGGGGCGATTTCTTTATACTAATGATGAGCGCAGCCTGTAAGCCGAGTTCTGTCTGGAATGGTCATCTATCTAGGCCTTCTGTCGCCGGAAGGCTCAAGCGATTACGAAAGCGGGACGGGCCGCCCCATGCGCTTTCATCTATCTTGCACCAAGTGGGGTTTACATGACGGTCAAGTTGCCAGGCCGCCGGTGCGCTCTTACCGCACCTTTCCACCCTTACCGATTACTCGGCGGTATCTCTCTGTTGCACTTGCCTTGGAGTCGCCTCCACCAGCCGTTAGCTGGCACCCTGCCCTGCGGTGCTCGGACTTTCCTCATGCCATAGGCATGCGACCATTCAGCTGCCTCATCAGCGTAAAAGCGTTGGAATCAGGTGATCACCATGCGGCCGCAAGTCTCGCACTCAACCAGCTTGCCGTTTTTAATGCTGCTCAATACCGATGAAGGGAAAGACATATTGCATCCGCCGCACTGCCCGTTTTGAAGCTTGGCGATAGGCGGAGTGCATTGCTGCTTGATTGTATTATACTTTTCAATATACTGGGGCTCTATGCCGGCCATCTTTTCTTTTGCCTTCTCACGCATTTGCTCCACCTGCACCTGAGCCTGCTTGTATTCCGCGTCAAACTCATCGCGCAGAGGAATGAACTCCTCCTTTGCGGCTACCAGCCTGATCTTCAGGTCACGCTGTACGCGGTCACGGTCAGCGGCAATTTTACGAAGCCTGCGCGTCTCATGCTCAAAATCCTGCAGTGAACCGGATAGCCTCTGTGCTTCCTCGATATAGCCGCGGACTTGCGCGCTATCCGCTGCCGGCTCGCTTTGAACCCGGACCTGAAGCTGCTTGATCTGATCCTCGCACAGGGAGATGGCGTCCTTTAAGGCATCCATGCGGTCCAGCATGGCCAGCACCTCGTCCTCTACCTGCTTGAGATTCTTCTGAAGATCCTGAAAAGAATCACGCAGCTTCACCAGTTTTTGACGCTTGGGTGATCTGCGGATCAGGGTTTCAAGATTGTCTGCCTCAATATCCGCCTGCTGATATTGCCACAAAAGTTCAAGTTGGTTCATTCTTCCTCCTCATAAAGTATATCCCTCTGAGCCATGGTGCCGCTCAGACGCATATACTTCCACTGAATATTGTAGTAGATTAAGCCTGTTTTGTAAATAGAAGGCCAGCTCATCCATCATCCATGCCTCCGTATGATAGTGTCCTCCGTCAAAGAGAATAAAACCGCTTTGGGACGCAGCGATCACGTTATGGTAGCGCACTTCTCCCGTCAGGAGGGCATCAGCCCCCTCTGCCCGGGCATTGGTGAAGCCTATGTCATAAGCGCCGCCGGCCAGAGCAAGAACAGATACCTTTGTATCAAGTGATCCGTAGCAGCGCGGCCTCATACCGATGAGATCGCCTATCATTTTTCCAAGCTCACGCGCTGTCAATGGCTCTTGGAATTCACCGAGGGTCAGAACCGGGTCTTCCCCTGCGCGGATGTTTGAAAGCCCCAGGCGCTTGGCTATGACCGCGCCGCCGCTCAGCCCGCTCACATCAAGATTGGTGTGCGCGCTTATAAGAGACAGCCCGCTCCTGACCAGCTTTGACAGTATGAGCCCATTATAATTATCATCCCGAATGCTTTTAACCGGATGAAACATCAAAGGGTGATGCGAAATCAGCAGCTGAGCCTGCCTATTGAGCGCTTCATCAATGACTTCTGGCGTGACGTCCAGCGCAACCAGTACGCGCGAAACCTCTGAATTGATATCCCCGATCAGAAAACCCGAATTATCGTATTCCTCCTGCGTCTCAAAGGGAGCGAAATCGTTGATGATATCATATATCGTCTGATTTGTTGCCGTTTTCACGCTCGATCTCCTCCTCCAGCCATCCCAGATGGACTTGGCTCATATCGTCACGCCGGGATGCCGTGATATCGCGCCGCCACCGCAGATACTCTGTCACGCACTCTCCCCGCAGCGCAATGCCTGTATACAGCTGGCGGGGTGAGTACTCCGCGCAACCGCGCCGTGATAAGAGCACGGTATAAAACCTGCCGTTTGCGCGAACTACTGTCTCGCTTTCAAAGCAAAAGCCATACTCATACAGCTTCTGCCTCAACAGGTGCATTTCGGTGTGCGCGGAAACGATCAGCCTGGCATCTGCGATTTTCTCGTGATTGCGCAGGATATCCGTAATGGTTCTGCCGCCCATGCCTGCGATGACCACAGCGTCTACAGGGTCAGTGATCGCGTCCAATCCATCGGCCACAACCATCTTCGCCCTGCAGTCCAAACCATGCAGCTTTAACAGCCGCCTGCTTTTGCTCAGTGAATCAGCGCTGATATCGCTGACGATCATTTTATCGCAGATATTGTTAGACAACAGATAACAGGCCAGGCGTCCATGATCGGCCCCGATATCCGCGGCCACAGAGCAGCGCGGCACCAAATCAGCCGCGCAGCGCAGGCGCGCGTCAAGAAGCGGCAAACGCCGCTTGACGGCTGCTTCGCTCAATCCAGAAAGTCCTTGAGCTTTTTGCTTCTGCTGGGATGGCGCAGCTTGCGGAGAGCCTTCGCCTCGATCTGGCGGATGCGCTCACGCGTTACGTGGAATTCTTTGCCTACCTCTTCCAAAGTTCGGGGATTGCCATCATCCAACCCAAAGCGAAGGCGAAGCACCTTTGCCTCTCTGGGGGTCAGTGTATCGAGCACTTCCCATAATAGTTCTTTCATCAGCGCGTTGGAAGCAGCCTCAGCGGGGGCCGGCGCGTCCTCGTCCTGTATAAAGTCGCCCAGATGGCTGTCCTCTTCCTCGCCGATGGGGGTTTCCAGTGACACCGGCTCCTGAGCGATCTTGATGATCTCGCGCACCTTGTTCTCGCTGATTCCCATGGCTTTGGCTATCTCTTCAGGCGTAGGCTCACGGCCATATTCCTGAAGCAGCTGACGGGATACGCGGATCAGCTTATTGATCGTCTCAACCATATGCACGGGAATGCGTATGGTACGGGCCTGATCAGCGATGGCGCGGGTGATTGCCTGCCTGATCCACCATGTTGCATAGGTCGAAAACTTAAAGCCCTTGGTGTGGTCAAATTTTTCCACGGCCTTGATCAGCCCCATATTGCCTTCCTGAATTAAATCAAGAAACAGCATACCCCGGCCTACATACCGTTTGGCGATAGAAACAACCAGCCTCAGGTTGGCTTCAGCCAGTTCTCTCTTGGCGCTTTCGTCGCCGCGCTCCATACGCTTGGCGATCTCCACTTCCTCATCAGCGGTCAAAAGCGGGACCTTGCCGATCTCCTTCAGGTACATGCGCACAGGATCATCAATGTTGATCGCGTCGGGTACACTCAAGTCAATCTCTTCTTCATCATCGGAATCGTCGGAGGTATCCTTTTCTTCCGCTCTGTCGGTGTCCTTGGTTACTGTAACGCCCAGCGTATCCATCGTTTCCAATACTATTTCAAACTGATCAAGGTCTATTTCCTCAGCTGCGAGAATAGCCATGATCGTATTGTAGCTGATGCTCCCCTGCGCTTTCGCGGTTTCATACAACTCCTGAAGCTTCTGTTCTTGCTTTGATTCCGCTTTCATACTCATTAAGAGACTTCCTTTCCTTCCACCTGCGTGCGCTTCAGGCCATTCAAGGCCATCGTTAATTCCATGATTCTCTCCAATGCGCGCTTCTTTTCATCACCGGCCAGATTAGGCATGTCCCGGTTGATGTCGCGAACCTGCTGATTGAGATTATTTGATCTCAGTTTAAAGATACAATCTTCCGCGGCTTGGATCACCTGCTCTGTGTCCAAGTCTCCCAGTTTGCTGAAGGCCTCGCTGGCAATGGCACGGCTTTCGTCGTCCTCACACTCTGACAGCACCTGCACCGGTTTTTTACCATTGGCTACTGCCTGCCATAGTCCTCTGACAACGGTACTTTCAAAATCATCAGGCCTGATCAAATCCGCAGGCAGATGGCCGGTAGCCGAGAGAGAAAGAAGTGTCTTCTCTGCCTCATCCGCCGTCTGAGCGCTCTTTGCGCGGCGACCGGGGCCTGAAACAGGTTTTTGTCCGGTATCCTGATGAGCAGTGCCTTTTGTCAGCTGGACGACCTGATCTGAGAGGATATTCTTGTCGTACCCTGTCTGTGTCTGCAGCCAGCGCAGCAAATCCTCACGTTCAAGCGGGCTGGGGACCGTGGCGATCAGCTCACAAGCTTTCAGGGAAAAAGCGCTGTTTTCATCAGCTGAGGAGACATCATACCCTTTCTTCAGCCGGAGCAGCCGAAAATGGTTTGCGCTCAAGGGCCTGATGCTTTCAAACTGACGGACATCATAGACTTTTAAGTAATCATCAGGGTCCATCCCATCGGGCAATTGAAGCACGCGGGCGGGTATCATTTCCTTTTCAAGGATATCGATCGCCCGCACAATGGCGTTTTGACCCGCCTCATCCCCGTCGTAGCAGACCCAAATCTCCGGTGCCAGACGCTTCATCAGCCGGGCTTGTTCAGGCGTCAGCGCTGTTCCCAAAGTGGCGACAGCGCCTTGGATACCCTTTTTTGACAGGGCCATCACATCCATATAGCCTTCGACAAGGATGACCCGCTTCAGATCCCGCATCTTTCTCAGATAGTTAGCGCCGTATAAGCCCAAGCGCTTATTGAACACAAGAGTATCTTGCGTGTTCAGGTATTTGGGCTGAGCGTCACCCATGGCTCGTCCGCCAAAGCCGACTGTCCGTCCATAGAGGTCAATAATGGGAAATATCGCGCGGCTTCTGAAAACATCATAGCTGTACGTATCCCGCACATGAACAAGACCCGCCGCGGCTAATTGCTCCTGAGTATAGCCTTTGCTTTCCAGGTGCTCCTTAAGCGTATCCCACTCATCGCTGCTCGCTCCAAGGCCGAAGCGCTTGATCAGGCCATCATCGATCCCGCGGCCGTAAAGATAATCAAGCATCTGTTTGCCGGCCTGGCTGTAGAGCCTGCTGTGGTAGAATAGAGCGGCTTCACGGTTGATCTCATAGAGTTTCTCCTTGGCGGAGCGCTCCCTCTCTGCCCGGGGATCAAAGGCCTGCACCGGCTCGGCAATGTTGAGCAGTTTGGCTATGTGACTCAGCGCTTCGGGAAACGTCAGCTTCTCCATCTCCATCACAAACTGGGCTACATTGCCGCCTGCCTTGCACCCGAAGCAATGGTATACATTGCTATCCCGGTTGACGGAAAAAGATGGGGTCTTCTCGTTATGAAAAGGACACAGGCCGACAAAGTTCCGGCCTTGACGCTTCAAGGGCAGATAAGATGTTACGATATCAACGATATCGGCGCGCGCCAGAACCTCATCCACCCAGGCGCTCGGATACATGCCGGCCATACTGATCACCCCTGTGTGTTTAATTCGACGCTCACAGCATTTATCCTGCTACATCACAGAGAAGCTCTCCGGCACAAACAGCTTTTGGAACAATCTGGCGGCAAATCGGTCCGTCATGGAAGCGACATAGTCAACCACCGCGCGCTCGCTTCCCTCACGATACGCTATGGTGACGTATTCAAGCGGCATCTCCGCCGGATGTTCCATAAAGTATCTGAAGAGGTTTGAGACAATGAAGTCGCATTTATTCTCTTCCTGAGTGCGCCAGCGATCCTGATACACATTTTTGAACAGGAAAGACCGCAGCATGTCAGTCGCTGACTGTACAAGATCGCTCGATATGATATCGCCCGCCTTTTCGCTTTCACTGACGATATCGCTGATCATGGCGGCAATACGCTCGCCGTGTGTCTTTCCAAGGACCTTCAATGCGTCAGGAGGGAGTTCATGCGGCCTGATGATACCGGCACGCAGCGCGTCGTCAATGTCATGGTTGATATAAGCGATGCGGTCGGCTTTGCCCACCACCCGGCCTTCCAGCGTAGCGGCGCGGCCGTTTCCTGAATGGTTCAGGATACCGTCGCGCACCTCCCAGGTCAGGTTCAGGCCTCCCTTGCCTTCAAGCACCTCAACCACGCGCAGGCTCTGCTCGTTATGGCGAAAGCCGCCGCCGATCAAGCGGTTCATCGTACGCTCCCCGATATGTCCAAAGGGCGTATGGCCCAGATCGTGCCCCAGGGCAATAGCCTCCGTCAGATCCTCATTGAGCCGCAGCCCCCTGGCAATGCTGCGCGCCACCTGGGAGACTTCAAGCGTATGCGTCAGGCGGGTACGGAAATGGTCCCCCTCAGGCGCTACAAATACCTGCGTTTTGAACTGAAGGCGGCGAAAACTCTTGGAATGAATAATGCGGTCTCGGTCACGCTGGAACTCGCTGCGCAGCTCGCAGGGCTTGATCGGATGATCTCTCCCCCTGCTTTGCGCGCTCTTCGCGGCCAAAGGGGACAGTTCCTCCATCTCCCTGCGCTCAATCATTTCCTTGATGTTCATCCGATGCCTCCAAATCGATAGATCCTACCTATACAAGATACCCGTTTTCCTCAAGCCAGGATCTTTCCTTATCTGAAAGGCCGGCTTTTTTCAGCAGTTCAGGCCTGCGCCTGGCGGTAATCAGCAGCGATTGCTGACGGCGCCAGGCATTGATACGGGCATGATCCCCCGACAAAAGCACCTCGGGCACCTCCAGGCCTTCATACTCCCGGGGCCTTGTATACTGGGGGTATTCAAGCAGGCCTGAAGATGAAAAGCTCTCATCCCCGGCGCTTTCCTCGCTGCCCAGCACGCCCTCTATCTGTCTGGCCAGGCAGTCAATCAGCACCATGGCAGGCAGTTCCCCGCCGGTCAGAACATAATCTCCGATCGACAGTTCCATGTCGATACAGGCATCAATGACACGCTCGTCAACGCCTTCATAGTGTCCGCACAGTATCAGCAGGTTCTCCTCCCGGCTGAGCTCATTGGCGATCTCCTGCGTTAAGGTCAAGCCTCTGGGACTCATCAGAATACGTTTGCCGGGGTAAGGATCAGGCGACACAGCGCGAATGGCATCCATGATCGGCTGAGGCATCATCAGCATGCCTGCCCCGCCGCCGAAGGGGTAATCATCCGTATTTTTGTGCTTGCTCTTTGAAAACGGACGGATATCCGTGATCCGGATACCCAGCTTTCCCGCCTGCCTGGCTCTGCCGATCACACTCAGCTCAAGCGGCGCGAACATATCCGGAAAGATAGTCAATACGTCAATGTTCAATGACAGCTACCTCGTCCAGTATGTCCTCGTTGATGGTAATGAGGCGCTTCTCTATATTGACCTGGGGAATAGCTTTTAAAAGCGCCGGCAGCATCATGCTGCCGCCGTTCTTCATATCGATCACATAGACATCATTGGCCCCGGGCTGAAGGACTTCGCGCAGAACCCCTACTTCACAGCCCTTTGAGTCAACCACTTTGCAGCCGATCAGATCGGCAATGAAGTGCTGATCCTCATCAAGCCGCACGGCATCCTCACGGCGTACATACAGCATCCAGCCCCGCTGTTCCTCCGCCTTGCTGCGATCATCTGAACCGGAAAGGGCGGCATAAACAAAACCCTGCCGCACACTGATCTGACTGATAGCACAAGGCTGCTGTTCCTCGCCTTCGCGCCGTGAAATCAGAACCTCTTTCAGATCAAGAAAACGGCCGGGATCGTCAGTCAGGGGTTTGATCTTCACCTGGCCATAGATCCCCTGGGGTTTGACCACCGTACCGATCAGCAGATATTTGGATATCATATATACCTCTCTTTATAAAAGCGCCGCTTCAGCGGCGCTTTGATAGACTGCATTACTGGATTTCGACAAAGACCGGTTTGCCGCCCTTTTCCGTAGCAGCTTTGACAACGCTGCGGAGGGCCTTGGCAATGCGGCCTTGTTTGCCGATCACTCTGCCCATATCGTCGGGTGCGACATTCAGTTCAAGAATGGTCGCCTCCGGGCCTTCGGTTTCGGTTACCTGTACATCATCCGGGTGTTCAACCAACGACTTGGCTAAGAAAAGGACCAATTCCTTCATCTGGTGCTCCTTTGTCCCTTATTCAGCCTTCGCTGCGCCGGCCTTCTTCAGCAGGATACGCACAGTGTCGGTGGGTTGGGCGCCCTTTTTCATCCAGGCATCGGCCTTCTCCACATCAATTTTGATCTGGGCGGGGTTGGTCATAGGATCATAGGTGCCGATCTCTTCGATGAAGAGGCCGTCACGGGGGGTGCGCTCATCGGCGACAACAACACGGTAGAAGGGCTTCTTCTTCATGCCCATTCTCTTGAGACGAATTTTAACTGCCATCTGGTTTGGTTCCTCCTAATTATTGTACATATATGGAAATCATATTATCTATGATAACCGCTTAGTTAAATGGGGGCATTTTCATTTTTCCCCGCAGGCCGCGCTTGTTTCCCATCATCTGCTTCATCATCTTGCGCATCTGATCAAACTGCCGCATCAGCTGGTTGACATCCTGCACCGTGACCCCCGCGCCAGCGGCAATGCGCTTTCTGCGGCTGGCATTGAGGATATCAGGCTTTCGGCGCTCCTTGAGGGTCATGCTCCGTATGATCGCCTCCGGTTTTTTCATGGCGTCGTCTGATATCTCAATATCCTTGATCTTATTGCCGATACCGGGCAGCATGCCCAGCACGTTTTGAAGAGGGCCCATTTTTTTGAGCTGCTGCATCTGATCAAGGAAATCATCCAGCGTCATATCCTCCGGACCCTTGTTCTTCCGCTGCTTGGCGATCTCTTCAATCTCCATGGCCTCGGTCGCTTTTTCGATCAGGGTGAGCACATCACCCATACCGAGGATGCGGGAAGCCATGCGGTCAGGATGGAAGGGCTCGATCGCGTCCATTTTTTCGCCCGTACCGGCAAACTTGATGGGCTTGCCTGTTACCGCGCGAACGCTGAGGGCAGCGCCGCCGCGCGTGTCGCCGTCAAGCTTGGTGATGATCACGCCGTCAATGCTCAGCTTGCTGTTAAAAGCAGAGGCCACGTTAACGGCATCCTGTCCGGTCATCGCGTCCACAACCAGCAGGATCTCCTGCGGTTTGACAGCGGCCTTGATGCGCTCCAGTTCCCCCATCAGATTCTCGTCTACATGCAGACGGCCTGCGGTATCCAGAATCAGGACATCGTTGCCATAATAGCGGGCGTGCTCGACTGCCTCTTTGGAAGTCAGCACCGGGTCCTGCGTGCCGCGCTCAAAAACAGGCACTTTAACCCGCTCACCAACGACTTGAAGCTGCTTGATAGCAGCGGGTCGGTAAATATCGCAGGCAGCCAGAAGCGGCTTCTTTCCCTGCTTTTGCAGATATCCTGCCAGTTTGCCAGCCATGGTTGTCTTGCCGGAGCCCTGAAGGCCGCAAAGCATGTAGACAGTCGGCACGGAAGATGACCAGGTCAGACGGGCGTTCGCGCCGCCCATCAGGGCTGTCAGTTCTTCGTTGACGATCTTGACAACCTGCTGCCCGGCATTGAGCGAGGACAGTATCTCTGTACCTACGCACCGCTCGGTCACACGCTTGATGAAATCCTTGACGACAACATAGTTGACATCGGCTTCCAAAAGCGCCATGCGCACTTCACGCATTGCGTCCTTGATGTTTTGCTCGTTAAGCTTGCCCTTGCCGGTCAGCTTTTTAAAGGCGCGCTGCAGTTTATCGGATAAGCCTTCAAACGCCATGCCTACGCATCCTCCTCACGCAGATAATCATCCAGCCGCCTGGCGGCTTGATCCAGGTTATACACAGCGTCAACGCCATTCCGGCTCAGCTTGATCAAGTCGCGGCAGACAGCCATAACTTCTCTCTGCCGCTCAAAGCGCGCCATCAGGCACAGGCTGCTTTCAAGCTCATCAAGCCGTTGGAATGCCCTTTGCAAGGTATCGTTGACACATTGACGGGTCACATCGAGTTGCTTTGCCACCTCCGCGAGAGACAAATCCTCATCGCAGTAAAGTGTCAGCATGGAACGCTGGCGCTGGGTCAGCAGCGCGCCGTAAAAGGAAGATAGTACGCCATACTCCACCTTTTTATCCAGCTTGCTCTCACCGATTGCCATGCATCCTCCTGTCAAGCAAATGTACTTGACAAAGCAATTATACAGAGCGGAAGGTATTTGTCAAGTACATTTGCTTGACAATAAGTGCTCTTCAGATGATTACAAATCAATGATCTCGCTGTCATTGACCGCGTTCTCTATCAGTTCCTCAGCGTTTTTCAGCTTCTGCTCAGCTTCCTCCGCTTTATCAAGGCGGGGCTGCGTCACAGGATGCTTGGGCGTAAAAACCGTGCAGCAGTCCTCGTAAGGCAGGCTGGACGTTTCATAAGTACCGATCTTTTGCGCGTAATCGATGATCTCAATCTTATCAAAGCCGATGACAGGACGGAACACCGGCATCGTGACCACAGCGTCCGTACAGGCGAGCGCCTTCATGGTCTGGCTGGCTACCTGACCGATTGATTCTCCCGTCACCAGCGCCTGCGCGTGTTCCTTCTGAGCTATTCTTTCAGCGATGCGCATCATAAAACGCCGCATAATCAGCGTGGTATGATCCTCAGGACAGCTTTCATGGATGCGCATCTGGATATCCGTAAAAGGTACCACGTACACACGCATGCCTCCGCAATAACCCGAAAGTATCCTGGCCAGTTCGAGAACCTTTTCTTTTGAGCGTTCACCCGTATATGGGAATGAATAGAAATGAACGGCCACCATCGCCACGCCGCGCTTGGCGATCATGTAACCCGCCACCGGGCTGTCAATGCCGCCTGATAAAAGCAGAGCGGCTTTGCCGTTGCTGCCCACCGGCATCCCGCCGGGCGCCTGGTAGACCTTGGCGTACAGATATGCCATATCCCTGATCTCAACATTCAGCTCATGTTCAGGATTCTTGACATCCACGCTGAGATCGCTTCTGCGCTCCAGAATATAGCCGCCCATTTGAGCGCATATCTGCGGCGAATCCATCGGGTATCGCTTATCCGCCCGCCTTGCCAGCACCTTGAATGTGCCGCTCAGCCCTTCCATCAGCTTCAAGCCCTGCTCACATACCGCGTCAAAATCATCCTTCTCCATCTCAATGGCAGGACAGACGGAATGCACGCCGAACACCTTTTGCACCGCCCGCAGGCAGGCCATCGTATCTGTCATATCATGGATATAGATGCGGCTGTCGTGAAGGACGGCCTTGGAGCTGTACTCTTTCACCGCGCTTTTCACGCGTGACAGCAGCAAATTTTGAAAGTAGGGGCGGTTAAGCCCTTTTAAGTATATTTCACCGTAACGAACCATCAACAGTTCACGCATATTGCCTCTTTCTACCGCCGTATAAAACGCTTTAACAGCGTATAATTCCTGATCACGCATTCCGCCGCGTAATCGATATCATCCTCTGTGAGATAGGGGTTCAGGCTGAACCTGACCGCGCTCTCTATCGCCGCCGGCGGGATTCTCATCGCGCTCAGTACATGGCTTGCGCTTTTCTTTTTTGATGAGCAGGCAGAGCCGTTGCCTACCAGCACACCCATTCCCTCCAAAGCGTGCAGCATGGTTTCTGCCCTGACAGGCTGGAATGACAGGTTCAGGATATGATCCGCCGCGTGTTCAGAAAATGGATCGGGGCCGTTCACCTGAGCCTCCGGTATCTCTGCCTTGATGCGTTCATACAGCCTGAGCTTCATCACGCTCATCCTGTGCTCTGCCGGATAGCAGCGGATCGCCGCCAGCAAGCCGGCGATGCCCGGCGTGTTCTCCGTGCCGGACCTGAGCGCGCCCTCCTGGCCGCCGCCAAATAAAATAGGCCCAAGGCGCTGGCGCCCGCCTACCCATAAAGCCCCTATTCCCTTTGGACCATGGATTTTATGCGCGGACAGCGCGTAGCTGTCTATTCCAATCTCGCTCACCGGACACGCTTGCCGCAGAAATCCCTGAACTCCGTCTGCATGAATCATCGCCTCAGGGCAAATCCTGTCGCGCAAAGCGGCAAGCTCCCGCAGCGGCTGTACTGCTCCCGTCTCGTTATTGACCTGCATCAGGCAAATCAGCCGCGTATCGGAGGTCAGCATGCTGTCAAGCGCTTCAAGGCTGACGATCCCCTCCCGGGTGAGCGGGATTTCTTCCACAGCAAAGCCCCGGCGGCTCAGCGCCTTGCAGCTCTCTGTCACAGCCGGATGCTCACCCGCGCTATACAGGACCTTCCCGGAGGAAAAGCTCCCCATGGCGCCAAGGATGGCCAGGTTATCAGCCTCTGTACCGCCGGAGGTAAACACAATAGAGCCATTCGCTGCCTTGAGTGATGACAGTATGCTTTTACGGCAGCTGTCCATGCTTCTCTCAACATCCAATGACTGCGCGTACAGAGAGGACGGATTGAAATAACGCTCTGCCATCGCCCGGCTCATGGCTTGGATCACGCGTTCATCCGGGCGGGTCGTCGCGCTGTTATCAAGATATACTTTAACGCTTCCGCTCAATTCTGCTGCAGCTTCCCCTGTCCGGCGGAACGGATGATCATATTGCGCATGGTTTCGCTGGGTTCAATGACAAGCAGCGACTTAGCGCCGTCTTTTTGAAAGTACATATAGAAAAGGTCCGCGTCGCGGTTGATAAACCAGTTGAGCCGCTTGATCCCGGGCATATTGAGGTAACGGTTGAAGGATCCGGATTTAACCATACCGATCGCCTCAACATTTTTCACATTCATTGTGCCCAGAACCTTCCGCTTGCGGTTATTGAATACCTTGGCAAAGTCAAGGATTCCGTTTGTAAAGGTATATTCATATTCCGTCTTGATCCTGTCCTTGAACAGAAAAAGCAAAACGGCAGCCGCGATCATCAGCAGCGTGATGACGATATCCAGTATCATGCCCATGCTGAAACCCTGCGCGCTGATCGTCATTGTGACCAGGTTAAACATGAACATCGCGATGATACCCGAAAGGATCATTGCCGCCCATGCCAGCGCGAGCATAACGTTATCTGTTCCTTTGTTCCGTTTGCTGACGACTTCTTCCATAAACTGATCCATGTTTCTCTCTCCTATCGAAAAAATACGGGGATAAACAGGCCGATCACGGCCCCAAAGAATACTTCAGTCGGCGTATGGCCGATCAGTTCCTGCAGATCCGCGTCACCAAGCGGCTGCCCCTCTACCAGCATACGGTGAAGGATCCTGTTGATGACCTTGCTTTGCTTGCCTGTCTGCAGCCTGACGCCCATCGCGTCATAGACCACCACCATCGTAATCGCTGCCGAGAGGGCGAAGGAAGTTGAGCCCATCCCTTCACGCAGGGCAATCATGGAGGTCAGCGCCACCAAAAAAGCAGTATGGGAGCTGGGCATGCCGCCCATACCGAATGTCCTGCGGAAGTTGAAGTTCCTGTTGACCGCCCAATCAATCATCACCTTGAGAAATTGCGCGATAGCAAACGATGTCAGCGCGCACATCAGAATATCATTGCCTAGTAAATCCGCCAAAACCACTCACCTCTGCTGATCATTGACCCTTATCTTTTATATTACTCGTTTCAGGCTGTTTTGCGCAAGCGCAATCAGAAACTCCCCCCGCTCCCCAAAGAAACCGGCAGCCTTTACCGCCATATCAATCTGACGCGCGGCTTCTTTTCCGGCTTGCTCAATCCCATATAAGCCCGGCCAAGTGAGCTTTCCGACCGCATGATCCTTACCGAGCCGTTTGCCCATTTTCGTTTCATCCCCCAGCTCATCCAGCAAATCATCCACAATCTGGAAAGCCAGACCGAGGTGGCAGCCATATATCCGTCCCTGCTCCAGCTGCCTGTCATCCGCTCCTGCCAGTATCAGTCCGGCCACCACAGGCGCCGTGATCAGATCAGCTGTTTTATGGCTGTGGATATAGCGCAGCATATCTTTATCCGCCTCCCGGCCTTCCATCCACATATCGGCAGCCTGCCCGGCTATCATTCCGCTTGATCCCGCGGCCGAAGCAATGGCTGACAAGGCCTTGAGCGCATGCGGATGCGCGCTGCGTCCCATCAGCTCATAGGCCAGATTAAGCAGCGCGTCACCCGCCAGAATCGCGGTCGCTTCCCCGAATGCCTTGTGATTCGAGGGTTTGCCCCGCCGCAGATCATCATTATCCATGGCGGGCAGATCATCGTGAATCAAAGAATATGTGTGTATCATCTCCACGGCCGCCGCAAAGGGCAGGGCAGCAGAGATATCGTCCAGGAGCAAATGGCATGCTGCCAGAAGCAGCGTCGGGCGCAAGCGCTTCCCGCCCGCAAGCAGACTATAGCGTATGGCGGTATTCAGGTTTCTCGGGATTCCGTCCCGCGGCCAATCCTGCTCCGGTTCGATAAGCGCGTCGCGCAGCGCTTGCTCGATCATCAGGATATAAGCCGCTTGCTCCTGATCAAAGCCCATCGCTATCTTCCGCGGGCTTCAAACTGCCGTTTTTCAGTACAAGCATTTTTGCCTGAGCCGCTTCCAGCTCCTGCGTCAGTTCCTTTGACAGGCGCATGCCCAAGGCATATTCTGAAAGCAGATCTTCCAGCTTCATGCCGCCGCCTTCCATCCTTGTGACAAGCGATTCAAGCATTTCCAGCTTTTGCTCAAAGCCTATACCGGTCTTCTCCTCACTCATATAAACTCTCCCGCTTCTTTGCTAAGTGTGTGGGCCTCCGCCCGGCCATCCTGAAAGATCAGTGTAAACCGCTCCGGCAGATCCACTGCCCTTGTTATCGGCTTTCCTCCGGATACTGCCATGGCATAGCCGCGTTTCAATGTATTGCCCGGACCCATCGCGGACAGAGTACCGGAGAGCTTCTCAAGTCGCACCCCCAAAGCCTGAATGCCCTGTTCAGCCAAACTTTGAATAGATTGCCTTGCGCTGCTAATTCTGTGCAGCGAGCGCTCCAATGCCATCTGGGGACTTTGCGCGGTCAATCTTTTTGTTAGTTCCTCTGCTATAGCCCGCCGCTCAAGCAAGGTTTTCTGCGCTCCCTGAATCATCCTTGCCTTCATAGCTTCTGCCATACGCAGCAGTTCCCGCCTGTCCGGCACAGCCAGTTCAGCCGCCGCGGATGGCGTAGGCGCCCGCATATCGGCCGCGAAATCGCACAGCGTGGTATCCGTTTCATGGCCAACAGCGGATATCACAGGCTTGGGGCAGGCGGCGACCGCCCGCACTACGATTTCTTCGTTGAAAGCCCACAGGTCTTCCATTGATCCGCCGCCGCGGCCAATGATGATCACATCCACCTCATCAATCCCTGACAGCTCTCGCAGCGCCGCGGTCAGGTCCTCCTTAGCGCTCTCGCCCTGCACCTGCGAAGGCCGCAGGATCAGCGGTATGCCGGGGAAACGTCTGGCGCATACAGTCCTGATATCGTGGATGACCGCGCCGGAAGAAGAAGTAACGATACCGACAGCGCGCGGCAGCAAGGGCAGCGGCCGCTTGCGTGACGCGTCAAACAGGCCCTCTTTGAGCAGCTTATCCTTCAGAACCTGAAAGCGCTGATAGAGTTCCCCCACGCCATCCCGCAGCATGGCTTCGGCATAAAACTGATAGCTGCCGCTTGAAACATAAAGCCCTGCGGATCCTATGAGCACCACACGCATGCCGTCACTGGGCAAGAAACCCAGGTAGGCGTTGTGCTGGCGGAACATCACGCAGGCAATGCGGCTCTCTTCGTCTTTCAGTGAAAAATACCAGTGACCGGACGCGTATGGGCGAAAATTGCTAACCTCACCACGCACCGCGATACCCTGCAGCATCGGATCTCCCGCCAGAGAACGGCGCACATATTCATTTAGGGCAGATACGCTTAAGGCGTTTGCCTGCATGCGGCCTCCAATGTGTTTTCAATCAGCATGCTGATGGTCAGCTTCCCGACTCCGCCCGGAACCGGTGTGATGTATCCCGCAACCTCGCTGACAGCCTCATAATCAACATCACCTACCACTTTGCCATCCACGCGGTTGATGCCCACATCCACCACGGCAGCGCCTGGTTTGACCATATCGGCAGTTACGAAACGCGGCTTCCCGATAGCGGCCACCAGGATATCCGCCCGCCTGCAGTGTTCTTTCAGGTTCTGCGTACGGGAGTGGCAGATGGTCACCGTGCAATTCTCATTGAGAAGGAGCAGAGCCGCGGGCTTCCCCACGATGTTGGACCGCCCGATCACCACGGCGTCCTTCCCGGCCAGCTCAACGCCTCCCTGCTTGAGCATATGGATGATGCCCTTGGGCGTGCAGGGGACCACTCCAGCCTGCCCGGAAAACAATTTGCCGGCGTTGCTGATATGGAAGCCATCTACATCCTTTTGCGGCAATATACGCGCCAGCACCGCAGCCTCATCGAGGTGACCGGGCAGAGGCAGCTGTACCAAGATGCCATGGATGGAGTCATCCGAGTTCAGTTCATCGACGGCGGCGATCACCTCATCCTGCGAGGCGTTCTGAAGAAGGCGGATGGTTTTTGAATGCATGCCGACCGTCTCACAGGCAATCCCCTTGTTGCGCACATAGATCTGACTGGCGGGATCTTCACCCACCAGAACGACCGCCAGGCCCGGTATGACGCCTTTCGCTGCCAGGTCAGCCACGCGCCGCGTTTGATCCTTTGTCAAATCTTCAGCCATCAGCTTTCCGTCAAGTATCTTTGCCATGCCCCATCCTCCTTGTCAACGTATAAAATGCTGCCGTGCCCCGATCATGGCGACACCGGCCGCGTTATCCCCCGAATACTCAGGAGCGCCGAATCGGATATCAAGCTGACTGCGCTTTGATTCTACGCGTCTAAGCAGCAAATCACGCAGCAGCATGGAGGAGGCGACGCCTCCGAAAACCAGGGCAACGCCAGTCCCTTTTGCCTCCCGCACACTGCTCAAGAGCTTAAGTACGCTCCTGCAGATAAAATCGAAAACTTCAGCGGCAATGTCTTCCGGGCTCAGCGTTCCCTGTGCTATATCCCGCATCGCCTGAGCTTCTGCGCCTGAGAAATGCAAGCCGCTCTCACTGAGGCTGACTCCGTATCGGCCTCTCGATCTGCCGCGTTTGGCCAGCTCTTCCAAGGAAGGGCCAGCCGGAAAAGGGAGCCCCAGGCGGACCCCCACCCTGTCTATCAGCTGTCCGGCCGGCAGATCCAAAGTAGAAAGCAGCACCCTCAGGTCCTCTGCGGAAACCATCAGCAAATCCGTTGTACCCCCTGACAGATGCAGAGCCATATAATCGCCGTGCATCCGCGGGCTTCCTATCTGCGCCGCAGCTAAATGACCACGCTGGTGCGTTGTTTCATAGCAGGGCACATGCATAGCAGCCGCAATAGACTTTGCTGCCGACAATCCGGCCCGGAAAACAGGCATATAGGAATCGTTTCCATCCGCGGGCTTTGTTGATACGCATACCGCGGCGATATCGGCGTTGACGTGAGACAAGGTTTCTTCCATTACCTGCGGCAGCTGCTTTAAATGAATAAAAACGGCCTCGCTCTGCCGCAGGCCGCAGGTTCCCTGTTTAACCGGGAGAAGCATCCTGTCAGCGCTTAGCAGGTTGAATTGCTCGTCCGCCGCAGCGCAGGATGTAGTATAACAACTGGTATCAATGCCCAGCACAGCCCTCATGTCGGCTGAGTATCCCTCAGATAACTGCCCAGCAGCCCGTTGATAAAGCGGCTGTCGCCTTCCTCTCCGAAGCGCTTGGCAAGTTCCACCGCCTCGTTGATGATCACGCTGGACGGTGTGTCCTTGAGGTAGTTCATCTCATACATGGCCAGGCGCAAGATTGACCGGACCAGCACCGGAATTCGCGTGAGCTCCCTGGTCTGACTGCGGCTTGCAATCTCCTGGTCAATATCTGCCTGATACTGCTTCACCCCCTCGGTGAGCGCTTTGATGTAGTCGTCATCACGCTCATCGTCGGGTTTGAATTCAATCAGTCCCAGCAGCGTATCATCTCCGCCTTCTCCGCCGAGCATGTCTTCATAAATCATCTGCATGGCCGCTCTGCGGGCCGAAAGTCTTGACATCCCCCTTAATCTCCTTGTCCGGACCGGCCTTCAACGGCCGGTCGAAAGCTCAGGCCTTCTTTTCCGGTTCCTTCTCTTCTAATTCTTTCTTTTCAAAAGCTTTTTTAAGTTTTTCCATATCCTCAGCGCTGTAGGTCACCTTTTTCTTGGACGGAGGAAATACTTTATTGACCAGCTTCTTGATGGACTCCTCCAGATTATCGGTTGAGCCCACAAAAAAGCCGATCAGTGTCAGCAAGGCAACAAACAGCGTCTTCCAAAAACCAAATGTCACCCACAGAATCCCCACCATGAAAAACGCGACCGGGTTCACCAGCTTGCGATACTTGCGAGGCGCTTTCTCATTCCCGTTGTCGGTCTTTTCAGTTTCTTTCATTGTTCTGCTTGTCCCCTTCCTGCCATTGATCTTCATCTTCCCCAGGCGTGGCTGCCGATACGTTTAATGCCGGGTTGAATTCTATCGCTTCGCCGCTTGATTCCAGCGGCTCATCAGGCTTGGCGTCCGCAAAGACAACAGGACCGCTTGCTTGTGCGGCCGCGTCGGGCCGCTGCGCGCTGAACGTCTCCTGCATGATATACGGAGAATCCTTCGCCATATCATCTGTGGTATCCACTGTTACCTTAACTTCCCGTACATCCACGCCCGTGGATGAAAGCAGGTACTGCTTAATATCCTTTTGCACAGAGGCAACGGCCAGGGGGATGCTGATATTCTTGGCTACCGCTACCTTCAGATCAATGTAGACACTGTCCTTGCGATTTTCGACTTCCATGCTCCGGAGTATCATTTCACCGTGCAGCTCCATCACTTTGCGGACAAGCCCATCCATTGCCTGGACGGAGATTCGCATTTCACCGTCCGCCGTTTGCTGGACCACGAAGTCAGTCTTCTTTTTACGGTAGCTCTGTTGCAGACTCATGACATACACGCCATAGACAAACAGCACTGCGCCGGATATGAGAATCATCAGGCGATTGACCAAAACCATCTCTCCGCCCAAATCGGCAATGGCCAGCGCCTCAGTTCTCAATCCGACCAAAAACACGCATACGCCAATCAGCGCCGTTACAAACCCGCCGGCAAAGAGAAAAATCCTGTCCAGCATACGAAGCTTCATAGCTGTCCCCTTCCTTCAGTCTGTCAGTCAAACCATTGAGAGTGTTAAGGAATGCTGTTTACTCCGTACCCTTCGGGGCAGCTTCCTGTGTGTCAGGCGCCTGTTCCGGAATTTCTTCCTTAGACGGCGCTTTATCGGTCTTTTCGGATTTTCCCGCTTTTTCTTCCTTAGCCTCTGCTTGTTCTTCCTTGCGCTGCCTGCTCTTCTTTTTGCTGCTCTCGAGCAGATTCGGGACATTGGCCGCCTCAAGGTTGGACTGAGCTTCGCGCTTGTCCTTTTCGAAACTGACGCCCTGCACATGCACGTCAACGCGCACGACCTTCAGGCCCGTCATCGCCTCGATGGATTTGCGTACATTTTCCTGCGCTTCGGTAGCTACGCGCTGGATAGGCTGACCGTACTCAATAATCGTATACAGGTCAACAGAGACCTCCTCGGTGCCGACTTCAACTTTCACGCCGCGCGTGATGTTGCGGTTTTTACCGATAATATCGCCAAACCCGCCGCTGGTCACCATCCCGGCGATGCCTTCGATTTCATTGGCGGCAATGCCCGAAATAATGGCAATAACCTCGTTGGCGTAAGTAATCGAGCCGCCGTCGCTCATCTTCATTTCTGCGTCAACCGGCAGATTTTCATTCTTAGGTGCCATGTGGATACACCTCCTCATTACGTCGACAGTATAACAAAACTTAAGCTCAAGCGCAACACGCCTGTATTACTTGAGTTTCCGTACAGCGCCAACGAGAAGCGAGGATATCATCTGAAAATCATG
>CAYZRZ010000013.1:0-23297 GCA_964480995.1 uncultured Christensenella sp. | reverse complement strand
GTTCCGTGGTTGGTCGTTTCCTCTGCAGTAGGTTACGAACCACGGAACACACGGAGTACACGGAACACACGGAATAAACGGGTTTGATTTGACGATGGAGGTTCCATGTACTATTTGCTTTCCCTGCTGGCCGGCATGCTCATATCCGTCATGGTGGTATTCAACGGCGGGCTCAACGGCCGCGTCGGCCAGACCGCGGCGCTTGTCATCATCCATCTGGCCGGCCTTGCTTTTATCCTGCTGCTCATGCTGCTCAAGGGGGAAAAGCTGCGGCTCAAGCGCCTGCCGTTTTATCTATACCTGGGGGGCCTGCTGGGCATTATGACCACCGTGTTCAATAACACGGCCTTCGGCCATATCAGCGTATCGGCCATGATGGCGCTGGGGCTGCTGGGCGAAAGTATATCCAGCCTTCTGGCTGATCACTTCGGCCTGCTGGGCCTTCCCAAGCGCCCCTTCCGCAGGCAGAAGCTGTGGGGCGGCCTGCCGGCCCTGGCCGGCGTCATCTTCATGTGGGATGATTTTCAGCTTATCCCCGTCCTTGTCTGCCTGCTGGCGGGCGTCACCGTGCTGGTATCCCGCCTGATCAACGGCAGGCAGGCCGCGCACAGCGGATTGCTTGGCAGCACGCTGATCAACTACGCGGTGGGTCTCACAGGCTCCCTGCTTCTGCTGTTATTTACAGGCGGCGGGCAGAGCGTTTCCTTCGCCATGAGCGGCCCCTTTTATATCTATCTGGGCGGCGTGATGGGCGGTGTGATCGTGCTGATATCCAGCTTCTGCGTGGGCAAGATCCCCTCATTTTACATGACCCTCGCCTTGTTCCTGGGGCAGGTGCTGGCGGGGGTGCTGCTTGATATGGCGCTGGCCCAAGCCTTCCCGATGAACAGCCTGATCGGCGGATTGTTTGTGCTGGGCGGGCTGTCGGTGAATCTGGCGCTGGATCGCGCTTACGAGAAAAAGAACGTGCCGCAGGCAAGTTAAGCTGAGGCGCGCCGTATCAAAAACCAAGATAATCATATGGCGATCAATAAGCGCCGGTATTCATAGATGTTCCCATACTATATTGACATCCATCCCTCATCTGAGGGATTCTTTTGAAAGGCCTCCAGACGGGCAATGTCCTCTTGCAGTATATAACCACCTTCTGCCGCTGTCCGAATAAGGCTTGAAAATGTCGTAAGGGATACATTTTTTACATTAGCCGCCATCAATCTGTCGCTGCCCTTACGCAAGCCGTAGGTAAAAATGGATACGATACCCAGCACCTGTGCTCCCGCATCCCGCAGGGCTTCCACCACATCGACCACCGATCCGGCTGTGGATATCAAATCTTCTACCACCACAACCTTTTGTCCCGCGCAAACTTTTCCTTCAATGCGGTTATTGAGGCCATGATCCTTGGCGGACCCGCGGACATAGGCCATTGGCAGCTCCATAATATCCGCGACAAGCGCCGCGTGCGGAATGCCGGCGGTGGATGTACCCGCTACCAGCTGACACTCCGGGTAGTGCACGCGGATGAGGGAAGCCAAACCCTCCTCTACCTGCCTGCGTTCCTTAGGATAGGAAAGGATCAGCCGGTTGTCGCAATAGATGGGTGACTTAATGCCGCTGGCCCAAGTGAAGGGCTCCTGCGGGCGCAGAAATACAGCCTCGATGCCAAGCAGTAATTTTGCTATGTCCTTTTCCATGGATGTCATCCTCCCTTATCCTAAAAAGTCGGCTGTCACCCGCAGCCATGCGCCCTTTGGGTCCACAGCCCCGGTAATCGGCCTGCCCACCACGATAAAATCAGAACCGTTGGCGCGGGCTTGCTGCGGCGTTGTGACGCGCTTTTGATCATCCATACTGCCCTCAGGGTAACGTATACCGGGGGTCACGGCCAGAAAATCATTTCCGCAGACCTTTTTAACCAGCTGCGTTTCCAGCGGGGAGCAGACCACACCATCCAATCCGGCGGCCTTTGCGTTTTGCGCGTAGCGGGCAACGGTATCGTTCAGGCTTTCAGTGATGAGCAGTTCACGCTGCATCACCTCCTGTGAGGTGCTGGTCAGCTGCGTTACGGCAACAAGCTGAACGGTCTTGCCTGCCTGTGTCCCCTGATTCAGCCCTTCCCTTGCCGCCTCCATCATGGCAATGGTCCCGGAGGCATGCACGTTCACCATGTCTACACCCAGGCGCGCCAGATTGACCATGGCCTTCTTCACCGTATTCGGGATGTCATGCAGCTTCAGGTCTAAGAACACGGGAAAGCCGGCATCCTTGATTTCCCTTACAAAATCCGGCCCCTGGCCGTAGAAAAGCTCCATGCCGATTTTCAAGAAAGGCTTTTCCCCCTCGAAACAGGAAAGGAAAGCTATGGTCTCCTCCCGATTTTGAAAATCACAGGCGATAATGACATCCCTCATTCGTGCGACCTCCCTATTATTTGTGATAGGCTTTTTATCCCGTACCTGTCCATTACTTCAGGCAGTTCCTCAACTATTTTCAGCAAAGCCCAAGGGTCGATCAGCGTCTGGGTGCCTATCTGTACGGCGGTGGCTCCCACAGACATCATCTCGATCACGTCTTGGGCGCAGCTAAGGCCGCCTACCCCTATGATGGGGATGCTGACACGCGAGTAGGCTTCATATACCATGCGCAGGGCAACCGGCTTGATCGCGGGGCCGGAAAAACCTGCCATCTTTGTGGATACAATCGGCTTGCCCGTACGGGGATCGACCACCATACCCAGCAGCGTGTTGATCATGGTCAGCCCGTCGGCTCCCGCGTCCTCGCAGGCGCATGCAATTTCCCCAATATTCGATACATTGGGGGACAGCTTCATAAAGACCGGCTTTTTGGACACACTTTTCACCGCCTTGCAGACAGAGGCGGCACCCTGAGCCGTTATGCCAAAGGCCATGCCGCCGTGCTGCACATTGGGGCAGGAGATATTGATTTCCAGGATATCCACAGCCTCCTGCGCGTCCAGCAGGGACGCAACCTCCTTGTATTCTTCCAGGGAGAATCCCGCCACGTTGGCAATCACAACACCCCGGTACAGCCGGCGAAGCCTGGGCAGTTCCTGCTCGATGATGGCATGTACGCCAGGATTTTGAAGGCCAACCGCATTGAGCATCCCCTCCCTGCACTCAGCTATGCGGGGAAGCGGGTTGCCTGTACGGGCCTGCAGCGTGGCAGCCTTGACAGCGATGCCGCCCAGCAGGTTGATGTCATAAAACCTGTTCATCTCATAACCAAAGCCAAAGGTACCGCTTGCCGGGATGATTGGGTTATTCAGCCTTATATCACCGAGTTTTACTTCCTGCGCGCTCACAGCATCACATCCTCGCTTGTAAACACAGGTCCTTCCGAGCAGACACGCTTCATCCCCGTTTTCATCTGCATTGAGCAGCCCACGCATGCGCCAAAGCCGCATCCCATACGCGCTTCCAGCGAAAGCTGGCCCTCCCCTCCCAAGGCATGGATGGCCTTGAGCATGGGCATCGGCCCGCAGGCGTAGTAATAATCGTAGTCCAAATCTTGCAACGCATTGGTTACAAAGCCTTTGATTCCCCGGCTTCCGTCCGCCGTGGTGACGCTCACCTTTGCGCCTAAGTTTTCAAATTCCTTTACGAAAAACACATCTGAAGCCTCGTTGAAACCCAGAACGCAGCTTACATCTTCTCCCTTCAGCATCCGCATCAACCCGTACAGCGGCGGTACGCCGACGCCGCCGCCGATCAGCGCGACGCGCTTGCCCCGCGCCTTCTCAATAGAGAAGCCGTTGCCAAGCCCGGACAGCACATCCGCCTTATCACCCCTGCGCAGCCGGGACAGACAGGCTGTCCCCTTGCCCACCACCTTATAAATGAGGCGGAGAGATGAATCATCCCAGTCACAAACGCTGATGGGGCGGCGCAGAAACAGACCATCCAAACGAATACTCACAAACTGACCGGGCGCTTGAATGGCTGCGGTATCCCCCTCAAGGACGAGCTCCCAAACATCCCGCGCGATTAAACGGTTGGCTCTTACGTCAAACATGCCTTGCGTCGTCATACATTACCTCTCACTGTCAACGGTAGACACCTTCAGTGTGATTTCCTCCAGCACATCCAGCAATACCTTCACTGTATCCAGCGAGGTCAGCACAGTCACGTTGTTTTCAACTGCCCAGCGCCGGATCAGGAAGCCGTTTTGCCGGTGAGTGTCGCCCGCCTGCTCGCTGATGGTGTTGATCACATAGGTCACATATCCAAGCCTCAGGGATTCAAGAATCTCACTGCTGCCCTCGCTGATCTTCCTGCGCCTTCTTGTACGGATGCCCTGCTCCTTCAAAAACGCCGCTGTACCTTCCGTAGCTTCGATGTTAAATCCCAGATCATAAAAGCGTTTGATCAGCGGCAGCGCGCTTTGCTTATCCTCATCGGCAATGGTAGCCAGCACGGTCCCATAGTTAGCCACCCGCATGTTGGCCGCCTGCAGCGCCTTGTACAGCGCGCGGTTAAGGCTATCGTCATAACCGATAGCCTCGCCGGTTGACTTCATCTCGGGCGACAGGTAGGCGTCAGCACCCCGCAGCTTGCTCAGTGAGAACACCGGCACCTTCACGTACCAGCGCCTGCATTCCGGGGCGATGCCGCTTGCATAGCCCTGCATGGCGATGCTCTGCCCCAAGGCAATCTTGGTCGCTATATTGGCCAGGTTGATCCCAGTGGCCTTGGAAATGAAAGGCACCGTTCTTGAAGACCTGGGATTGACCTCAATCACATATACCTGCTCCTTGTCGTCCACAATGAACTGAATATTGAAAGGTCCCTTGATGCCGATGCCCAGCCCAAGCCGGAAGGTATAGTCCACAATTGTTTTTTTCACCTTATCGCTGACTGAAAAGGATGGGTACACGCTGATGGAGTCGCCGGAATGAACGCCCGTTCGCTCAACATGCTGCATGATGCCGGGGATGAACACATCTATCCCGTCGCAGACAGCGTCCACCTCCAGTTCCTTCCCTGATATATACCTATCCACGAGCACCGGTTGATCCTCTGTTACCTGCACAGCCTCACTGAGATAGCGTTCCAGCCCCTCATCGTTATGCACTATCTGCATTGCCCGGCCGCCCAGCACATAGGAGGGACGCACCAGCACAGGGTAACCAACAGCTTTCGCAATCTTGATCCCCTCATCAATACTGTAAACCGCCTTGCCAGGCGGCTGGGGAATATTGAGCTGCCGCATGGTTTTTTCAAAGCTGTCCCGGTTTTCCGCCCGCTCGATTGCATGCACGTCTGTGCCGATGATAGGCACACCCAGCTGGTGCAGCCGCCCGGCCAGGTTGATGGCTGTCTGTCCGCCAAGGGACACAATCACGCCAAAGGGCTTTTCATAGTCGATGATGTTCATAACATCCTCAACCGTCAAAGGCTCAAAGTACAGTTTATCGCTGACAGAATAATCTGTGGATACGGTTTCGGGGTTGTTGTTGATGATGATGGCCTCGTATCCCGCCTCCCGGATCGCCCAGATGGCATGAACGGTGGAATAGTCAAACTCCACCCCCTGGCCGATCCGGATAGGCCCCGCCCCAAGCACCACAACGGACTTCTTATCCGTGATGAGGGACTCATTTTCCGACTCATAGGTGGAGTAGAAGTAGGGAATGTAGGAATCAAACTCACTGGCGCAGGTATCAATCATCTTATACACCGGCATAATCCCATGGGTCTTTCGCAGTGTGTAAACATCCACTTCGCTCATTCGCCACCACTTGGCGATGTATCCGTCGGAAAAGCCCATACGTTTGGCTATCCGCAGCGTCTGTATGTCGCCGATGTTTTCTTTGACCTCTTTTTCAAAATCAATGATCTTGCGTATTTTACTGATGAAGAAGTAATCAATCTTTGTGATGTCGCAGATAATGGTCGGGTTTACCTGGCGGCGCAGCAGCTCACCGATAGCATAGAGCCGCTCATCAGTGGGGTTTTTGATCAGCTTCAGCAGTTCTTCCGTGGGCATCCGGTCAAACTTCTTCAGCCAAATATGGGTGACGCCCGATTCCAGGGAGCGCACGGCTTTGAGCAAGCTTTCTTCCATCGTGCGGCCGATGCTCATCACCTCGCCCGTGGCCTTCATCTGTGTGGAGAGCTGCCGGGAGGCCTTGTCAAACTTATCAAAAGGAAATCTGGCTATTTTGGTCGCAACATAATCCAGCGCCGGCTCAAAGCTGGCGGGTGTATTGGCTATTTGTATTTCATCCAGCCTCATGCCAACGGCGATCAGCGCGCTTACTCTGGCAATGGGGTAGCCACTGGCTTTTGATGCCAGAGCGGATGAGCGGGAAACCCTGGGGTTGACCTCGATCACATAGTAGCCCATGGAGTAGGGGTCCAGCGCGAACTGCACATTGCATCCGCCCTCGATATTCAAAGCCCTGATGAGTCTTAGCGCCGCGTCCCTTAGCATATGGTATTCTTTGTTGTTGAGCGTTTGGGATGGACAGACCACAATGGAGTCCCCGGTATGCACGCCAACCGGGTCAAAGTTTTCCATGTTGCAGATCGCCAGAGCCGTGTCATTGCTGTCTCGCATGACCTCGTATTCAATTTCTTTGAAACCCCGGACGGATTTTTCCACAAGCACTTGTGTGGCAGGCGACAGGCGAAGCGCGTTTTCCGCGGTTTCTCTCAGTTCCTCTTCATTATCGGCAAAGCCGCCGCCTGTGCCCCCCAGCGTAAAGGCCGGGCGCAGCACCACCGGATAGCCGATTCTTTGAGCCGCAGCAGCCGCCTCTTCCACCGTCCCGGCAGTCTCTGAAGCAATGACCGGCTCACCGATCTTCTTGCACAGCAGCTTGAACTTTTCCCTGTCCTCCGCCTGGTCAATAGAGTCAAAACCCGTCCCCAGTATCTCGCATCGGCACTCCCGCAAAACGCCTTTGCTATGCAGCTGCATAGCCAGGTTGAGGCCCGTTTGTCCCCCAAGGGTGGGCAGCAGCGCGTCCGGCCGCTCTTTGCGGATGATCTTTGCCACATATTCCAGGGTGAGGGGCTCCATATATACCCTTTGGGCAATTTGAGTATCTGTCATGATGGTAGCAGGGTTTGAGTTGACAAGGATGACCTTGTATCCCTGCTCCTTCAGCGCCAGGCAGGCCTGAGTGCCCGAATAGTCAAACTCTGCCGCCTGTCCGATGACAATAGGGCCGGAACCGATGATCAGTATCTTATGAATGTCCGAGCGCTTAGGCATTTGCACCCTCCTTTTGCGCCTGCATGTACTTGATAAAGATATCAAACAGATAGTCGCTGTCCTGAGGTCCGGGCGCGCTTTCCGGGTGGTACTGTATGCTGAAAACGCGCTGGCTCTCGTTTCGCAGCCCCTCAGCTGTCTGATCAAGCAGATTGATGTGACTCAGCTCAAGCGAAGTGCCCTGAAGAGATTGGGCGTCCACCGCGTAGGAGTGGTTCTGGCTTGTCATTTCCACCTTGCCGGTATCCATGTTCTTAACCGGATGGTTGCCGCCGCGGTGTCCGAACTTCATCTTATAGGTCATCGCGCCGTTAGCCAGGGCGATCACCTGATGTCCCAGACAGATACCGAAGATGGGCAGCTTTCCCTGCAAGGTTTTTACCAGCTCCACCACCGGCTGCACATCTGCCGGGTTGCCGGGACCGTTTGACAAAAACAACCCATCGGGCCTCAAGGCCATCAGGGTATCGGCCGGCGTGTCATATGGAACCACGGTGACATTGCAGCCTTTTTGGTTTAGCCGTCTGATGATATTGTGCTTGATGCCGCAATCCACCGCCACCACGCTGTAGCGAAAGTTTGGCGTACGGGAGTACCAGGGTTTTTTGCAGCTGACCCGCGATACCTGGTCAGAAAGCTGCGCTGTATTGACAAGGCGCTCAAGCCCCTCCTGATCACCGCAGGCTGCATCCGTCAGAAAGGCCCGCATGCTGCCCTCATCCCTGATCATGCGCGTAATTTGCCGTGTATCCAAACCCTCAATACCGGGGATGCCATTCTCCGCCATCACTTCCTCCAGCGTCTTCGTATAGCGGTAGTTGGATGGATCGTTGTTGTTCTCCCGCACGATTAAGCCGCCTATTTTAGGCGTGCGCGTTTCATAATCTTCATCATTCAGGCCATAGTTGCCAATCAGGGGATAGGTCATGCAAACCATCTGGCCGCAGTAGGAGGGATCGGATAATATTTCCTGATATCCCACCATGGATGTATTGAACACCACCTCGCATACTGTGTCGCATTCGGCCCCAAAGCCTGTTCCGTAAAAGACCCTGCCGTTTTCAAAAATCAGTTTCCTGTCAGGCCCTTTCATCTGCTCCTCCTAACCCTCGCTTTATTCAATCATCCGGCCGCGGAAGAATGTGGCCGAAACCCTGCCCCACAGCTCCCTGCCCTCAAACGGTGTCGCTCTGCCCATGGATTGGAATGTTTCAGGGTTCACCCGCCCGGCGCTGTTCACATCCAGCAGGGTGATGTCCGCCCTGGCACCTGCTCTGAGCACCTGCTCCCTTGAAAGCAGCCGTGCCGGGGCCTCTGTCAGCTTATAAAGCAGCATTTCAAGGCTCATCCTGCCGGTCTTTACCAGCGCTGTATAGCATGCCGAAAAGGCCGTTTCAAGCCCCACAACACCAAAGCTGCTGCGGGCAAGTTTCCGCCCCTTCTCCTCCTTGGTATGAGGCGCGTGGTCAGTGGCAATGCAGTCGATGGTGCCGTCCAAAAGCCCCTCAATGATAGACTCCCGGTCCTCCCTCCCGCGCAGGGGCGGGTTCATCTTGAAGCGCCCGCTGTCCTCAATGATGTCCTCATCGCAAAGCATGATCTGGTGCGGCGTGCACTCCCCCGTCACGTTCAGCCCCTGCCGCTTGGCCCGGCGTATCAATTCAACGCTTTCCTTCGCGGACACATGGCAGACATGGTAGCGCGCGCCGGTTTCCCCAACCAGTTTAATATCCCGCTCAATCGGCAGCCACTCTGATTTGGAAGGGATGCCCGGCAGGGAGTAGCGTTCCATAACGTCCCCCTCGTGAACACAGCCGCCGTCCGGAACCAGCGCCTCATCCTCGCAGTGCGCCGCCAGCATGCTCTTGGACGCGGAAATGCGCCTCATGGCCTCGCGCATCATCTCCCGCGATTGAACCCCCCTGCCGTCATCGGAAAAACCCGCGCACAGGGACGCCATCCGCTCTATATCAGCCAGTTCCAGCCCCTTCTCGCCTTTTGTGATGGCTCCGAAGGGAAGTACTTCTACCAATGCGTCCCGGCGTATGATGTCAAGCTGCGCGTGCAGGGTTTCCAGGCTGTCGGGCACCGGGTTCAGGTTGGGCATCGCGCACACAGTGGTGAAGCCGCCTGCCACCGCCGCCCGTGTGCCTGTGGCGATCGTTTCCTTATGCGAAAAGCCCGGCTCCCTCAGGTGAACATGCAAATCGACAAATCCCGGGGAGATGATCAGCCCCTCCGCCGGGATCACTTTCGCGTCCGGCGCTGAAATCTCTCTTGCGATATGCTCAATCAGGCCGCCGCCAATGAGAACATCAGCCCTTTCCAGCTGCCCTTTCATGTAGGCGGTGCCGCCTTTGATCAGTATCCTGCCGCTCATCACCTCAGCCCTCAACAGCACGGCGCAGCGCCGCCATACGCACATACACGCCGTTTTCCATCTGCCTGAAAATGCGGGATTTTGGGCATTCCACCACCTCATCGTCGATTTCCACGTTTCGGTTCACAGGGGCCGGGTGCATGATGATCGCGCTTTTCTTCATGGCCGCTGCCCTTTTAGCCGTCAGCCCATAGCCGGCGCGGTACTGTTCCCTGGTAAAACGGTCCTGAATGTTGTGGCGCTCATATTGAATGCGCAGCATCATCACCACGTCGCTGGTGGAAACCGCGTTCTCAAGTTCCTCTGTATCAAACTCCGGACTCATGAACTCTTCCGGTCCAGATACCACCACTTTCATGCCCAGCCTTTGCATGATCTCCAGGTTGGTATGAGCCACCCGGGAATGGCGAATATCCCCGATGATGGCCACTTTCAGGCCGGCAAATCCGCCGAACTCCTGACGGATGGTCATAAGGTCCAGCAGGGACTGGGTGGGGTGGTTCCCCGTGCCGTCGCCGCCGTTTAAAATAGGGGCCATTATATGGCCCCTCAGCTGATTGTAATATTCATTGTCAGGGTGGCGTATAACCAAGGCATCCACGCCGAAGCTGTCAAAGGTTTTCACCGTGTCATAAAAGCTCTCATCCTTTTTCATCGAAGACGACTCCGGGTGAAAAGAAACAACCCGCATTCCCATCTTTTCTTCTGCAATGCAGAAACTGTTCTGGGTGCGGGTTGAAGATTCAAAGAAGAGGTTACATGCGATCTTTCCGGATAAGTTGGGAAAAACCGCTCTGTCCCGGAATGCCTGCGCTTCATCCAGAAGCGCCATGACCTCTCCGGCAGTAAATTCTGTAAGTGTCAACAGGTTTCTTGCCATATTGCTTCCCCCATGTTGGCGTATTTGCAACCTCCGTTACAAATCGAGTGATTTTATCACAGCCATTTAGCCTTGTCAACGCGGATTTTTCTTGATATCAGGCCCTTGATATCAGGCCATATTTATGAAAGCATCTGATCCGGCGGCTGGCCAAACGGCGCCTGTTCCGAAGACAGAAGATTCAAACCGCTTATCCCCAAGACATCCGGTTTCCTTCAGATTCCGCCTCGCGGCGGACACCCTTTCCCTCGGCTAACGCTTCCTATTACCAAGCGCGCAGCGGGCTTTCACCACCAAGTCACCGGACATGAAAAGCGCGCCATGAATCGGCCCCCAGGACGCATCCGGGGGGCTGTTTTTTACCATCCAATTGGGTCATAGGCGGCTGACATTGCTCCAGGTATAAAATATAAAATGTATGTCTTCCCCAAGTTTCAACTCCTTGTCCAACCGCCTATCCGTTTGGCAATGAAGTCCAATCGATCCATGGCATCTTCTCTTCCGCCTCCGCCCTGCCGGGGAAAGGATACCGCCGGGAGGCATCCCCAGGCGCGGGGGTGAGGAATCCCTCCAGCCCTGAGGGCTGCCCTTGAGACAGCCTGCGGACGATAGTAAAACACTCAAGGATCTCCTCTTTCATCCGGTAACTGCCGTATTGCTGGATTTCATCACTGCGCAAGCCCGGAAAGGTATCCAGAATGTAATCCAGGTCTTGCTCATCCACCCCGTACAGCCAGGCGGCGATGGCATTAAGGAGCGCCTCCAGCTTGTGCCTGCGCTCCGGGTCCCATCGGTAGGGAGGTATGTTCATCCCTAAATCTTTTAATGCCCAAGGGTAGAGATCCCAGCTGGTGTACAACAGTTCGAGACTGCACAAGAAGAGCATATTATGCAGTGCATTGTGAGTACAAATCGTATGCAAACTCAATACCGGAAGCTGCTTGAGAATATAGAGGTTCATGTTCGTCCCGCCAACAGACATACGCGCAATGAAGTCAAACATGAGGCTGCTCATTGTACATACAAGCAGGTTTTGCTGGTTCTCAACTTGCGGCACAAGGATAGGTGCTTTGTTACCAAATGCTCCATAAGGCGCAACACATGTGACCATAGTCCTCTGATTCGTGGCGTTTGTGATATCCCGAAAACTGATGACGGCTAATGCCGCCTCACTAAGCTTGTTGATCGCTTCTTTCTTGTCTACCCAATATTGAGGCATCGGCAGCTTCCACGGATCTCCATGCTCCTCATCCGTCAGTTTGGGCAGCTGTCCGCTGTTGAGCTGCGTTTGCGTCGCGCCGGCATAGGTCGCGTAGCGGTGGTCAAACAGATAGATCATCTTGCCCTCATACAAGGGCAACATCCAATTTTTACCCTTACGCCAGCGGTTAGCTGTGGGCACATAGCCTGCTGCCTGCAGACGCTCCCGTGTCCAGAACTTGTCAGAGTCATTGGACATGTCAAACATTCGCCTATACTCGATCCCCCAGGGGTTCTCCTCCGGTATTCCCTCTCGGGCTTCACGCATCAGAACGGGACAATTGCGGTAAACCTTGTCCGCGATTTGCTTATCGCGCGCGTTGCGGAAGGTGGGACAGTTGCCGGTATTGGGGTTGAACAGGCGCAACTCGTCACCTGTCATGCCGAAGTGGCGTTCGCGCTCCTTGAGATCATCGGTCTTTTCCAGAAAAAAGGCATAATCAGACGCCTTCCCGCGAAGCAAAGCCCCGCGCAGGGTTAGCAGGCAGAAGCGGTAGCTGGAATGAACTCCGGGAAAAATCTGGAGCCGATTGTCAAAAGAATACAGGGAGTCAATACGATCCTTTCCCGCCAGATCGCCAAAGAGAGCCGAGGTGCCTTTATCTGTCGCGATACCGGTCGGTACAATGAATCCCGCCCGGCCTGCGGGAGCAGTCAGGTTACGGTTGAGTTCCGTGAACACCGCATATGTATTCACATCTCCCACAGCACTCAGAGGGTAAAGCCCTGACACGCGCAAAAACTTGCTCTCGTTCTCAATGCGGCGCTTATCTTCCTCAAACAAGGCCAGCAGCCGGGGGTTGGTATGTTTTAGGTCCGCAATCTTCTCTTTGCGCTGCGCCGCTGTGCCGGCTGTCGCGATTGCAGGGTCGTGCTGAGTGAACCAGGGGACTTCTTCCATCTTTACCTTATCCCAAGGCGGATTGCCCAATACCGCGTCAAACCCGCCGCCAATACCCCAGGGGTGCGTGTCTTCACGCTTCAAGGAAAAGAAGACCTCCGGGAACTCCAGGTGCCAATGACAGAAACGGTAGGCATCCGCCTGTGAAGCGATCTCTGCGCGCAGTTCAGCGGATACCTTCCCCGGCGCGCTTCGCACAGCATCGAAGCGGGACCCATCCAATATCAGGTTTCTCTTCTCCGGCACCTTCTCCTGCGTGAAAGCGGCGCACCAGGCATCCGCCACCAGCTTGGCATGGCGCCATCCTTCTGTCCCGCGCAGAGAGAGGTAATCGCGTTCCATGGCACGCACTTCCGCCAGGCTCGATTCCTCGCCCGCGGCTACCATACGCGCGTAATCCGCTATGTCATCCCACTCCTCCTGCGGGATGCCCAGGTTAAACGCGGTCAGGAAACCAATCTGCGCGCTTGCTGAAGCAGTTCGCCGCTGCCGGTTAGTCCTCTTGAATATCTTGCATAGTTCCTTGTCATCCCCGGTGACCGCGTTGAAGGCTTCATCCGGGATGCCTTCTCCAATCAAGGCAGGTACAGCGCCGACCAGGGAGTTGCCGCACTTGATGTGATGGTCCAGAAAGGAGAGCGGCTTGCCCGGTTCCAAAGATTCCATCCACAGGGCCACTTTGCACAGCTCTACGGACATGGGGTTCAGATCAACGCCATATACGCAGCGCGCGATGACACGGCGCAGGGCTGAGCGAAGTGCTTCCGGCGACGGTTCCTCTTCTCCGGTCTCCAGTACCGCCAGCCTCCGCGCGATCCGATGCGCCGCGCCCACCAGGAAGTGCCCGCTGCCGCAGGAGGGATCACAGACCTTGAGGTTCAACAAGGCAGCGATGGCATCCTTGGCCGTTTTACCCTGCACCGCGTCGCGGATCACCGGGTCCAAGGCTGTGTCCAGCAGGGAGGAGATCAACGCGGATGGCGTATAGTAGGAGCCTGTGCCCTTGCGTTCATTTCCGGCCTGCGCGATGAGAAGGAATGGTTCGTCCGCGCCGACGCTGACAGAGGGGATCAGTTCCAGCAGCGACTCATAGATGGAGCCCAGTTCTTCCGATCCCATGTTTTTCCAGTCAACAGCCACCCGGGTACCACCTGCGGCTGTGGTAAAGCACAGCTGACGCAGGGCGTTCATCAGCGCGTCATTGCTGAGATTTGCGCCCATAAGGTCCGGCAAGGCATCCCGCGACCAGAGAAAGGAGCCTAAGGCCGGGAGCGCCAATGAGTCTGAACCTTCCTGCAGCAACGGCATAACCGTTTTAAGCCCTTCCCACCGGTCCACATGGCGTGTGTCATTGGCGCGCCGCCTTGCCCGTCTCAGGGCCGCGAGGGAATACCATGCCAGATAGCGCTCTCTGCCCTCCATCAGCTCCGGTGATGAGGAGGGAATAATGCCCCGGTCTTCCGCTACAAACAGGAAGATGAGCCTGTATACAAGGCGCATCAATTGGTTGAGGTAATCCTGCGCGCTCAGCCGGCCTTCCTGCAGCCCGGCGCGCAAGGCCGCGTTGGACGCTTCCTGCAGAAAGCCCGTGCCCAGCGCACGCAAGGCGGCCTCCACGCCGCTGCGCAGATCATCCAGCGCGCGCACACCGCTGTCACGCGATTGCCTGGCCCAAGTCTCCAGCAGGCAGTTCTCAGCCCTGTCTTCCCTGGCCTCCATCCGTGTAGCGTGCAGAAGCATCCACATGACCGCAAAATCGCCGTAAGCGCTTGTTTCCATCATGGCCAGCAGGTCAAACTCGATGTAGCTCATCCGCGCCACATGGGCGTTGTCCCGCAAAAGCCGCAGGGTTTCTCCATTGGTGACAATACCCCAAAGATCTTCATCGCTGCGGTTAAGATACTCCTGCACCAGCCCGTGGGGGCTGACCCGTGCCGCCCCGCGCAATCCGGCAGTCTTCTGGTCCAGTCTGACATGGCAGCCCAGCAGGTGCAGAGGGCTCATGGAAAAATGGTGAGAAATCGGGTATTCCTGGCCGCCCGCCTGCAGTCCCCGGGCAGCCTGAAGCCGCCCATATCCCAGGATGGAGAACAGAGGCAGCAGCCAGCGCTCTCTGGTGAGGGACGTAGCCGGGTCATCGGATGGAATATCAAGCAAGCTTTTTCTAAAGGCCTGCCAGTGACGGATGGCCTTTTCCCATTCCCTGCTGATGGCTTCATTGATTTTTTCGCCCGGGGCAAGGCCATATTCCTGGGAGGAAACCCCCTCCGCGGTACCATCCAGGATGCGTTGAAGGTGGTCATGGGACATCAGCGTGCCTTCCAGCTTTACGCAGGTAAATCTCTCGATCCTGGCCATGATCAGACCCTCCCCGCCGCGGGCAGCAGCACATACAGCCCCACAATATCCAGCGGCTGCTCATTGCTTCCCCGAATCCAGCTTACATCCGTTCTGCCGCTCAGCCGGGCCGCCTGCCGTATGCTGATATGCTCTGCCTGCAAAGCGCTTGCCCGATTTTCGGCAAGGCCGGTCAGCTTGTTTAAATGCGCAGGCAAAGCATTCAGCGCTCTGCCCAGCCAGTAATCCCGCAGATCCGGGGATACGTTCCCCGAGGGGGTCAGGGCGGTCAGCCTTTGCGCTTCATCATTGTCCAGCCAATAAGCGCTCTCTCCCTCGCCTTGATAGGCGCACAGTATACTGTCCTCCGCAACCTTCTCATTGATCAGTCTGCCGCCTTTGTAGTCCCTTATCAAAAAGCGAAGCCGCAGCAGCAGCACCACGGTTTTTTGCTCAACTTCCCGGGTCTGCACAACGCCGCAGCGGCGGGCTTTCAACGCGGGGTGCTTGTCCAAAGCGTCTGTGAATATCATTTCCGCCAGGGAGGCGACCAGCGGATGCGTGCGCATGATGTAAACCTCGTCCTTTTTTGCGGGGAAGCGTGGCTGCAGCAGCACACGGCTGTCCATGCCAGTGGCCCGGTCAAATCCATTCCTGCGAGCCTCCGGGCTGCCAAGGTCCACATCCAAGGCACCTGTTCCCGTCAGCCCCGCGGGCAGGTTATTGAGCCGGAAAGCTGCGCAGAGAAAATCCATCAGCCGGTCTGTTCCTCCTGCTTTCATTGAGCGCTGCCACACATCGAATACTTCCTGCGCGCTGATGGCGTTTTGCGCGAAGATAGCTCGGGATGCTTTCTCCCTGTCAGCCGCGTCCTGCCAAACATCGGATAGTTTTTCACCCATATCCAGCACGACGTCAAACATCATCTGCTCGCCTTCCGCCCTTCTTTCCCGCATGAGCAGGCTTTCCATGATCGCCTCTCCTACAGCGTTGCTGTCCATGGGTATAGGGACAGAAATACCCAGCGCTTTTTTGATTTGCTCGTGCTTTCGCAATAGCGTGCTCATCACGATGCCATCTACAGGATTATCTCTTCCATAGTACGTAATAACCTTGACTTCGGGCGATGTTTGTCCAAAACGGTCCACGCGGCCTTCACGCTGCTCGTGACGCGTTGGATTCCAGGACAGGTCATAGTGTATGACAGCATCAAAGTAAGCTTGAAGGTTGATGCCTTCGCTGAGACAATCTGTCGCAACCAATATATAACGGCTATTACGGCTCAGCGCATCTATGCGCTGTACGCGCTCCTCCGGGGCGAGACGCCCTGTGACCGCGGCAATTTCCGCTTTCAGCCGGCCAGGCAGCCGTTTGCGAAGTTCATCCGCCAGATACTCTGCCGTATCAATGAACCGGCAAAATATGACAGGGCGGAATCCTTCGTTGAGCAAGCCCTCTACATGGCCGATGACCTGCATCAGTTTGGGGTCACGCTCACCTTGAAGCACAAGGGCTCGCTTGGCCATTTGACGCAGCTGATTTGTTTCCGCAGGGGTAAATGCGGCATCGGAAATGGCAGCCGGCGCAAAGTCTGACAAGGCGGCCATCTGCTCTGTATCACCGTCGAGCACTTGGGTTTTACCCAATTCGTCGAGCGCTTCGATATCCGGCTGTTCTTCAGCTTCAGAACGTTTTTCAAGCGTAGCCGCCGCAGCCGCCGGACTTGATGAGATAGCGCGCAGCAAAGCAAGCGCAGACCACCAACGCACCCTGGAACGAAAGGAACGCTCCTGAGCCATATACGCGCCGGCGGTTCTCCTGGCCCATTCCAGCGCTTCATCCATTAACTGCCGATAGTCCGCGTTCATAACGTACGTGGTTTCCTGCGTTAAGCGCTGGGGAAATGGAGAACGGGCAGCATCGCCGCTCAAGTTTGACAAGTATTCGCGGATATCGGCACGCCGGCGCTGCACCAGGTGCCGGGCCAGCTTCTCACGGTTCTTGCGGTTTTGCTCGCCTTGAAGGTTGCTTGGAAGAGAGGCGAAGGATTCATCCAGAAGCATCAACAATGAAGTAAAATTGGCTGCCTTCCCGCTGTGCGGTGTAGCGGTTAAGAGGAGAATGTGCCGCCGCTTGTCTTCGGCCAGATCCTTTAGCAGTTGATATCGCTGCTGCCTGGCGTTTCCCCTGGCGCTGAAGTCTTCTGTGCAGGTGTGCGCTTCATCCACAATAACCAGATCGCCGCAGGAACGCCGGAACTCCTCACGCCTGCGAGGGTCCTTGATATAGTCAAGAGACACCACGGTGTTGGGATATACGTCAAACAGAGAACGGTCGTAACCGATATCACGCTCAAGCCTTTTGGCAGTGCTGCCCAGCACGAGTTCCGATTGAATATGGAACTTGCTTTGCATTTCCGTTTGCCACTGCTCTGCCAAATGAGGCGGGCAGATGACCGTGATACCCTTCGCTTCGCCCCTGTCCATCAGTTCCCGCGCTATCAGCAGCGCTTCTACTGTCTTTCCAATACCCACATCATCAGCAAGCAGCATGCGCACCGGGTCCATCCTCATAGCCAATATAAGAGGTACAAACTGATATGGGCGAGGATCCACCTGAATATGACCGAAAGACCGGAAAGGGCCGGCAGTATTTCTGAAGCCAAGCAACATGGCGTCCTGGAGCATACGGCATGACTGCCAGTCGCCCGGCAAGGCTGGATCAGGCAGCTCAAAATAAGCGGATTCCACCTGTTCCAGCGGTGTATATATACCTGTTTGATCACTTGACGCTCCTCCGAGCGGAGCAAGCAACAGAAGCTCATTTGTTGACCCGGGTTGAACGATCCATTCACGCTGCCTTGCGCGTACAATGCTGCCTGCCTCAAAGTTCATCACGGGTTTCCTCCCCTGTCTTTACGCCGAATACGGATTTGAATCTATTAACCAGGGACAGCCAAACCGCTTCACCTTCATCGTACCTGAACCGAAGAGAGAGAATGCCCAAACGTTCCAGGGCCGCATCTGTCTGCGGATCGTTAATAACACTGTTTAGCTGGTCGTGAATCGGGCCGTCAATGAATACAGCGCATAGCAATCCGCCTGTTTCATAAAGGAAATCCGGACGTAAATTGGCCTCATTCAGATAAGTCTGGGCAGACTTAGGCAGCCTGAACCCCATTTGCATCACCCATTGCAGCCATCGCTTTTCGAGTTCACTCTCGCACTGCTCCCGCAGGGCATGGAAGTGCTCCTCACGGCTGGCATCAGTCGGTGAAAACCGTATCTCAGCTTTGGTCAGGTTCAACAGTATATCCCGTATCAGGTGGCGATCCAGCATCTTGTGATCCAATTGGTTGGTATAACTCATCAAGCAGTCATAGCAGGCCGATAAACATGTCTCCTCCGCCTGCGGGGCATGATACATATCCTCACCGTTCTCTGTGAAGTGGCAGATGTCCAAAGCTTTCAGCGCTACCCTTGATAGAGCACCGGGTTCTTCAACCAATTGACGCAGGATCCCCGCGCCGCCTTCCGCGGCTTCATAAAACAAAAGTATTTTTCGATCATTCGCGTTAGGCAGCGGTTCTGCCGCCAGCTCGGAATCCTCAAGTTGGAACTCTGCCTGTATACCCATTTTCAATGCGGCTTGCAACGAGGCTATGGCCTCTGCCGACATGTGTGCCGATGGTTTGAACAGCAGGCAGTTTCTGCGGTCTTCTACAAAGGGAATGACCCTTTGTGTCCTGTTGGCAGCCAATTCATCATCACGATCAGGTTCCTCTTCTTCTTTTTGCTGGGTTGATCGGATCCAGCGGCCGTTTTCGACGTCAATGAAAAAACCGGTTTCATTTGGATTTTTACGGTTACGCAATCCTATATTTATACGCCAAACAGTCGCCGTAGCGCCGAATTCCATACTGGCAAAGGATGTATCATCCACCATCACTTCCGCGCTGCTATTGCGGCTCTCCCGCTGCGCGAAGCGCACAGCCGTAACCAAATCGTATCCTTTGCGCTGCCGGTCTTCCTCCTCTGAAGTAATGCGCTGGTTCCTGCGCGTAACAACTGTTTCCATTCTGAAGAGGTTGTTGAGACGGACTGCGGAATCAATCAGCGGCTCGCCGCACATCTCACAGGCGTCGGCAGTCTCTTCCGTCATCAGATATCCGCATTCTCCGCAAATCCTGACGTTTTTTGTTGGAATGCGGCGGTCTTCCCCTTCAACTGGCAAGAGAACACGGTCTACTTTGTAATGTGAACCTTCATGGTAAATAATACTATGCGGTCCAAACTCCGAAATAGCCAGGAATCGCGGACGTGAGAGGGATTTTCGCGCGCCACGGGCACTCTGTCCGATGTAGGCGGTAATTGGCAAGCGCGGAAAGTTATATCCGGGCAGAAAGCCTTCACTGGCAAAATATCTATAGGGGTAAAAGTCTGTTTGCTCGTTGTTATCAGAAGATGTAAGCAAGGCCAGTGTATCAACAGCCTGGCTATGCAGGCTCTGCGCCTGTTCGTGATCTTTGGTTCTGGTCATATCCATCAGAATGCCGTTCTGAAGTTTCATCTGCTTGATTGCCGCGCTATACATGCCGCGCCAACGTTCGCAGGCACGGTCAAACGCTTCCGGGGTGCCATTGATCACGCTGCTTGCCCAGTCATCTTTAGTAAAATACTTTTCACCAATATCCTGGCGCAGCCGTCCGATAAATGAAAGGGCGCGCCTGATCGCTTTGGCACGGTAGTAGGTTTCAGTGTAGAGGTCCTGATACTTTGGGGTAAGCTTCAAAAAGCTGGGTGATTCTGGTTCCAAATTCATAATACTACCCATACTGCTTTCCAGGCGCACCTGGGATTCATACAGCCAGATGGAGTGGAGATGGGACAGAATAAGATCTTCATTGGCCAGTTCAAGCCTTGGCGTCGCGACTTCTCCGGCCACCATTTGCTCTTTGCGTCTGAAGAAGTATTGGTCATGCGCGCTGCCTGTTGAACAGTAGGTAAGGACCAGCGCGGGCTGTCCGCTGCGGCCTGCGCGTCCGCTGCGCTGCGCGTAATTGGCAGGCGTTGGCGGGACATTTCTCATACCTACCACATTCAGGTCTGAGATATCTACTCCTAATTCCATGGTAGGCGAACAATAGAGCACAGGCAATTGTGCGTCGGAGAATTGCTTCTCGCGGTCCTGCCTGTCAGCCTGGTCAACCTGCGCTGTATGTTCCTTGGCCCGGATCTGACGCGTACGCAAAGCTTCAGACCTATAGAAATCCAAGAAGAAAGGATTAGGCGCGCTTTCATACTCACCTGCTGTGGGGTTGACCATGGGGTCTGTACGACGTTTGGTGCCGTCCAGCGCTCTCCAGACAATGGCAGTCACAGGAATGCGGTAACTTAATCCGTCTCTGTCATTATCCTGGCACTTCAATAAAGCTCCTTCAACAAGCTTATCGAATAGATTCTTAATGATCACTTTCTTGTCATCGCTGGATAGTTTCTCGTTTTCAGAACAAGGCAGCCATTCTTCATCCTGATTATTCCGGCCAAGAAATTTACCAAATGCGCTGCCCTCTGTTATAAAACGGCTGTCTCTCTTGTCATACTCCTGTTTACTCCGGGTCCATGCCCATTTAGCTTCATCCAGAACATCGGTATCATCGATTGCCCAAGGCTCCCGAAGATAGGTTCTTGAGCTGGCACGCATGCCGCCATGTCTGTCTCCGCTGAGCTCATCACACTCTATGCACAAGTCTTTGCGCAGATAATCCAGCAAAGTTCTGCAAAGATAGAAGCGGGCTTTCGCGGATGAGCCCCTGAGTAAACTGTGTGTGCCCTCCCAAAGATCATCCATCCCGCAATATTCTTCAAGCCCATCATAGCTGATTTCCAGCAGGCCGCATTGCTCCAGGTTAGGCATATTAATACGCCAGCCGCGCCGCACATCGGCCAGCACAGAATAAACGAGCACAGTCTTGAGTGCTCTTTGTATATTGATTCGAACGTTTGGTATATTGTAGTTCAGGCCGTCCAGGGCATACTCCTGAGGCTGCAAGTCCAGTCCGGCGAACACACGATTGGCCAGTTCCTCGTATCGCATCCCTTCAGGCCCGGATAATGTGAGTGCCTTGTAGAGTGCCGCACGTACCAAGCCAATATAAACAAAATCATTAAAATGGCCTGCTTGTAGGGAGGCGTCCTGCCTGTTATCAGTAAATGTAAGTATCTTCTTAGCCTTCGGCGAAATTCTTTCTTGTTCGCTCTGGTTTCTAAGCCACTGTACCGAAGACAATGAAAGAATGGTAGTCGCCGTACTTCGTCCGTCGCTCGCCAGTTGTGTCAGCTGCTGATACTCCTTTTTGGTGCTGGGGGGATATGATATACCGCATCGTAGACAGAATTTGAAAGGGGATGAGAAAAAACTGCACTCATACCCATCAGCACTCTCCACGCCATCGCTTGATACACGCACATGATTCGGCCAATACTTTTCCATGGCGCGCGTTCTCAACTCCTGCGGGATACGTTCCACATACTCCGGAGTGTCGTTTCCCGGCCATATGTCATCAGGCGCATGATAAAGATAACCAGTATCTTTCCCCATCTCATTGAGTTCTCTGCTTTCATAACGAACGGCATCTTCATCGATGACACGGCGGACAAGGTAATACTCCTGTCCGCAGTTTCTGCAAAAACCAAGCGGCAAGAGTACTTTTGACCGATCGGCTGACGCGTATCGCTGCTTTGACATGGTCAGCTGCCGCTGCGCCGGGTCCTCCAACGAGGCGTAAACCGTTTCACCGCGGCTGAAGAACTGATGAAGCCTGTAGATGAAAACAGGCTTATCTGTTGAGGGATTCAGTACATGATTGCCTTTTAGCAATGCTGATTTTATTGCTTTTGCGCAAAGCGCAAGCTCACAGCCCGTCACTTCTGAAAGCAACTGCGCGCATCCTTTCTCCAAGACAGTTCCTTCACTGCCTTTGATGGAAAGTATGCTGCGCGGCGTACTGCGAATCCATCGATCACTCTCCGCTTCCCTGCGTATACCCAATGTATTTTCAATCCATGCAACCAATGGTTCTTGTATGAAATGTGCATAATCATCCGGCAGTGCCTTCTGTGCCGCTACACAATCACACAACTTACTGTGCATATCCGGATTAGAGAAGTCATAATCCGGCGAGTTGCGAACCAATGTTTCGCCAATAACCGCATCCGGATATACTGGTTGGCCAAACAGCGTACTGGCTACCTGAGATACCCTTTTTTGTTTTTCTGTCCATGTTCTGCCTCCACCCATAGTGGCTGACGTACCAACCATCTGGATGTGTTGATTATCCAGGGTGCATTGCACCCGGCGAACCAGCATCGCGACATCCGCTCCTTGGCGTCCCCTGTAGGTATGCAGTTCGTCGAGAACGATAAATCGAAGTTGATCTTTCATTTTCTCAACCAGCTTTCGATCATTATGACGACTGAAAATCAATTCGAGCATCACAAAGTTGGTAAGAAGTATATCGGGAGGATTATCAAGAACAGCCTGTTTTTCCTCATTGCTCTCTTGCCCTGTATAGCGGTTAAAAGTTACCGAGGGATTCTCTTTGCCAAGAAATTTCACCAGTTCACCCATCTGGCTGTTCGCCAAAGCGTTCATAGGATACACGATAACCGCTTGTATTCCTTTTCCGCTGCCAGTTCTGAGTACATGATCTACAATAGGGATAATATAAGATAAGCTCTTCCCCGAGCCAGTTCCTGTTGTCAATACATAATTATGGCCTTGGTGAGCTTTCTGGATCGCTTCACGCTGATGACGGTATAGGTTCAGGATATCGCCTTGATCGTCGGGGTGAACCCTTCGGCGGAAAATATTGCTGCATTTGGGATGAAGGAGGCCGCTATTTACAAGGTCATCTATAGATCCGCCGGATTCAAATGATGGATTCAATTGAATCAGCGGTTCAGGCCAAAGCTTTCCACGCTGAAGTTCGGACTCCACATAATCTTTGATCCGATCATCCTTGAACTGATAAAAACTGGTGACATACTTCTTATAGGTGTTGACCACATGCTGCTGCAGGCTAAAAACGTCCATATTGACCTCCCGGAGAGTAATGCTCAGAGATAGAATAAGTCAACTCTTCTTTTGATAATAACAATACAAACCATGGAGCATTATAGCGTGATATCATAAACATGTAAAGAATACGGCGTACCTTACATATAATGAGCGCGAAGAATAAGTTGTGCCTCAGATAAGAATGAGCGCGAAGTGTATGCTCAAAGTATGAAAAGGAAAGC
>CAYZRZ010000012.1:0-23430 GCA_964480995.1 uncultured Christensenella sp. | reverse complement strand
AACTTGAACAGGTCCGCCGTAACCTGTGGGCGATGCCATGCCGACATAACCGACGACTTCATCCCCTGCTTTTCCGGCATACAGTTCGGTTAGAGGAGCAAGGTTTTCCATCTGGATTGCTTCGAAGGTCTCAGCGGCGGGCAGCACATCCTTGCGCGCTTGCACCTGTGCGTCAATCTTCTGTTGCTCGATCCTGTCCTTGGTCACTTCATTGGTCATCGACAGCATCAAACCCGCGACCAGCGTGATAAGTCCTAAGGCAAACCAGGCTTTGAACCTCTTATTCATGCGAAACCTTCCTCCACCTTTTCTGTCTCCCGGTTAATAGAAAAAAATATATCCTTCATCGCCTGTGTAACCGGCCTGCCCAGCATACGCTGCGCAAGGGCTGTATCACCGCGCGTCAGGGCTTTTCGAATCGCTGAGCTGGAGATCGCTCTGCCATCCGGCAGCGTGACAGCTCCCACCACGCTGAGGCCGATGCCATAGCGCGCGCAAAGCGCTTCCAGGGCTTTGGCATCTGTACTGCCTTTATATCCGAAACGGTGATCAAAACCTATCACCAGGTGGCGCGCATGCAGGCGATCAAGCAGAATGTCTGAGAAAAACTGACTGCCGTCCATACGCATCAGCCGATCGTCAAACCGGCTGACAGCCACCACATCCACACCGGCTTCTTCCAATAAAGCAGCTTTTTCAGGCAAGGGACTCAGCTCTTTCACCGCGTCCGCATGTTTAACCAGATTCATCGGGGGTATGTCATAAGTGTGAACGTAAAGCGGCAGGCCCAGCTCGGCGGCTTTTAGTTTCCCCTGATCAATGATTGCCCTGTGGCCAAGATGTACGCCGTCAAAGAAACCCAGGCAAACCACGCTCGGCCCCAGTATTAACTGATCAGTATCCAAATAGCCAACCACTCAATCCCTTCCTATCTGCCCAAGGCATAGTGCGGAGTTATGTTATCATGAAGAGGCACCTGCGTCAAGAATAACGCATGGATCAGACTTTTTTTCAATCAATATCAGGCTTCTCGGCCTTTTTTTATTTTTATTGAGCATACCTATTGACGAGCAATCCAATTCATGATAAATTATACTCATAACTTGAGGAGGTTAATTGGAATGAAAAAGATTACTGCCCTGGTTCTCGCTTCCCTGCTGATGATCAGCCTGTTCTCCGTTGCCTTTGCCGACACCTATGGCCTGGCCGCCATCACCACCTACGGCGCTGTCAAGAACGCAGAGGTCAAGGACAACGAAAAGTACGAAGGCGCTGCCCCCACCGATACCATTATCTGCTCTGTCGTCCTTGATGACGCAGGCAAGATCAAGTCCGTCCTGTTCGACACCGTGCAGGTCCGTACCAAGTTCGACGTCGAAGGCAAACTGGTCGGCGATTTCTACACCACTCCCGTCCTGTCCAAGATTGACAAAGGCGAAGCCTATGGCATGAGGAAGGCCAGCCCCATCGGCAAGGAATGGTTTGAGCAGATCGCGGCGTTTGAAGCCTACTGCATCGGCAAGACCGTTGCTGAAATCGAAGCCATGCCCACCAAGGTTGTCAATGAGTCCCACCCCACCGTTCCGGACGTTGCCGATCTGGCCACCACTGTGACCATCGATGTCGGCGGCTACATTGAAGCCCTTGTGAAGGCTGCCAGCCTGGCGAAATAATCCGGTCCCACTCAAGAGCCGCCGATTGGCGGCTCTTTTATATTGCCTTCTTTTATGATACATTACCTTAGGATTAAAGTCCTCGGAGCGCAAATAATGAAGAAATCCATGCAAAAAATCAAGTTGACTGCCTGGAGCTGCATCATGGCTCTCATGCTCATTCTATTGCTTTTGATTCTTCATTTCGCCTCAGGCATACCGCTTTTAGCGCCCAGCGCGTATAACAGCTATACCTTGCAGGCACTTGCCTGGCGCCGCGGCCTGACATATCTTCAGCAGGATGTGCCGCATTTGGAGCTTGCCATAAAAGACGGGCTCTATTTTGTGAGTTTTCCGCCTGTGCCAAGTATTCCGCTATATCTTCTAAGCTTCATATTCGGGGATCATACGCCTGACGGCCTGCTGGTCAAGCTGTATGCCTTGATCGCATACCTTGCCATGTACCGGGCATTGCGGCATCAGGGCAGGCAGGATATGTACGCCGCGTTAAGCTCCTTTCTGCTTTGCGCCGCTTCCTCCATGCTGCCTCTGCTGCTGAGCGGCGCGGTCTGGTACCAGGCACAGGTGATGGCTTTCATGTTCACTGCCCTCGCTGTCAGCGGCATGCTTGAAAGGCACTATACCTCTGCTCTTCTTTTCTATGCCTTGTCTGTCGGCTGCAGGCCATTCAATGTCATATATGGAATTCTTTTGCTGTATTTATTCCTGAATGACACGAAAGTGTCAAAGCCAAGCCTTAAAACTGCCGTAAAATCAATCCTTCCGGGCGTCCTGCTGGGGCTATGCGTAGCAGGCGCCTATGCCTGGTATAACTATATACGTTTCGGCAGTCCCTTTGAGTTTGGCCATAATTTCCTGCCCGAGTTTTCATTTCAGGGTGGGCAGCAATTCTCCCTGTCTCACATTCAGAAAAACGCTGCCACCTTCATCCTTGGGCTTCCCTTTGAAGAAGGCAAAGACGGCCCGGCGCTCAGAAATTTTGGATTTTCCTTATTTATTGCAAACCCTGCATTGCTGCTGATGATGGTCCTGTTTTGCGCGGATGTGCTGAAGCGGCGGGCCGGCGCGTACGAGGCGCTGATTATTTTGCTGTTTGCGCTGCACCTGCTGCTATTGCTCAGCCACCGTACGTTCGGCGGATTTCAGTTTGGCGCTCGCTATGCCGTCGACCTCATCCCCTACGTGTTCGCCTATCTTGCCGGAAGGGAGCTTCCTTGGGGCTGGAAAAAGCCCTGCCTGTTAATGATGCTGGCAGGGCTTGCTTTTAGTATTTACGGGAGCCTGATAATCAGGCTGCCGGGCTAAAACGATCAAAATGGTACATCGTCTTCAAACAGCTGCCGGTACTCTTCCCGCGTGATCAGTGTTTTTCGCGGCTTGGTTCCTTCATTGCCGCTGATGATGCTGCGGCGGGCCATTTCATCGATCAGCCTGCCTGCCCGGCCATAGCCGACACGCAGCACCCTCTGCAGCATAGAGATAGACATCTGGCCGGCTTCAACGGCCATTTCAATGGCCTTGGGCAGCAGCTCATCAAAGCTGTCCTCCCCTTCCTCGCCTTCAGAAGACTGCTCGGCGCTTCCGCCGGCCTCTTTCTTTTCTTCCTTCTGGATATGCTCCATGATCTCCATATTGTACTCTGTCCGGTTATGTGACTTTACATAGTCAGCCACAGAGGCCACGTCGGAGTCGCTGATAAAACAGCCCTGCACACGCTTGGGCGCTTTTAAGGTACGGGGGAAATAAAGCATATCACCGTAGCCCAGCAGCTTCTCCGCACCCTGGGAGTCGAGAATCGTTCTGCTGTCAATCTGTGAAGATACCTGGAAAGCGATGCGGCTGGGAATATTGGCCTTGATGATGCCCGTGATCACGTCAACTGATGGGCGCTGCGTAGCCAGAATCAGGCAGATCCCCGCGGCACGCGCCTTGGCTGTGATGCGCTTGATATGTTCATCAATAGCCTTGCCAGCCGTCAGCATCAGATCCGCCATTTCATCGACGATAATAATGATACGCGGCATCGGCTCCTCTTCCGGCTCAAGCTTCGCGTTGTAGGCGTCGATGTTGCGCACGCGGTGCTTTTCAAGGATCTTATAGCGTTCATCCATCTCCTGACAGACCCACTCCAGCGCCATCACGGACTTTTTGGGATCCACCACAACCGGCAAAAGCAGATGGGGTCCGTCATTATACGGCTGCAGCTCAACAAATTTGGGATCGATCAGGATCAGACGCACTTCTTTGGGCGAGGCACGGTACAGAAGACTGGTAATAATGCTGTTGATGCAGACGGACTTGCCGCTGCCGGTAGCGCCCGCGATCAGCAGATGGGGCATATCCATCAGCTCGCAGATAACCGGCGCGCCATAGATATCCTTGCCAAGCGACACCGCGGTGGGCGATTTGAGTTCCTGCATCTTTGGAGAAGACAGTACCTCGCTGAGGTATACCATCGAGGCTTTCTCATTGGATACTTCTATGCCGATCAAAGGCGTTCCGGGGATAGGGATCTCGGCGCGGGCAGGGCTTTTGGCAAGCAGCTCCACAGATATATTATCCATCACGTTGCGCAGCTTGTTGATGTTGACCCCTTCGGCGAGGCGTATGCCAAAACTTGTCACGGCGGGCCCGTGCACCACCTGGTTGACCGTCGCCGAGATATTGAAGCTGGCCAGGGTGGAGATGAGTTTCTCGGCCTTTGCCGCGTCTTCCTCGCTTGTGTCCATATTGGCGTCCGGCGGAGGGGCGGATATCAGCCGGAGTGTGGGTTTTTGATAGCTGTCGATATGCATGCTTGTCTGCCTGGCCGCGGGCTTGGTGACGGCCATGCCATCCTGTCTCGCGTCCCTGATTGGAGTAGCGGCAGGTTTGACAGAAATCCGCTCGCCTGTCAGCGGTACGGCGGAAGCAACGCCCACTTCATTGACCCGGCTGGAAGAGAACGCCGGACGGGCAGGAACTCTTTTTTCATCCTGTTTGGGTGAGGAGGCAGGTTCATATGCATGTTCGGGGACAGCCGTGGAGGTTTCAATTTTTATCTCACGAATAGGCTCAGGCTGCCTCGGCATTTCATTTACAGGCGGGGTTCTGAGCGATTCGGGCGCGGATGAGGCCGGTGAATTCGGATTTGGCTGCAGCTGCGGCACAGCGGGAGCTTCTTTGCGCTGCGCGGCGCGCGATGCAGGGATGGGGTCCTTCTGCTCATTCCCTGCGGAGGCGGGAGATGGCTTGCCGCTATCGGGCAGCGCATAGCTTGCCAGCTGGGCGGAGGGAACCGTCTCCCGGCGGACACTTCGCCCGGACCTTGGCGAAACAGCGGGATTCTCGTCAGCCCGCTCATAGAAATCCTGCTCTACGGCGGTAAAGCCCTCGTCTTCAGGCCGCTCGGCGCGCACCGGCGGCTGCCAGGCAGCAGGCTGATAAGCAGTTAAGGGTGAAGCAAAGCCGTCTCCTGCCGCCGGACGGAAAGGATCGGGCTGAGGTTCAACATAATAAGGCTCCACCTGCGGCTGATATGCGGTATCAGGTTGCGGTGTATAGGCGGCAGGCTGCTCCTGCGGGGTCTGCTGAAGCTGGGGTTCCGCTTCGGGGACCCTTTTCCCCCTGCCTTGCAGGAATGCCTCAAAGCGCTGATACAGCAGCACCGGGTTGATCCTGAACAGGGCAAACAGCAAGACGATCATCGAAATGCATAAAAAGATGACACCGCCGACCTGCCCCAGTATCTTCCACACCGGGAAAGCGACCAGCATGCCCATCGCCCCGCCTCCGGGCAAGGGATTGAGCTGGTTGTTATAGCGCTGGTACGCGCGCATCAGATAAGCGCCGTAACTGTCGGGCCTGCTCACGCTCCTGACGGGCATATTGGCATCGCGGATATATTGCATCAGCGTTCCAAACCCCGTTACGGTGGTCAGCATCGTTACCAGGGCCAGCAGGCCCATATACAGCATGAAAGTAATGAGAAACGCGCGGAAGGATACATAGCGCCTGGCGCTGGCGCATAAAAGCCAGCCCATCCATAAGAATGCAAAGGGTACGAACGAATACAGCGCGCCGCCCAGGCCAAGCGCCATATCCTTGAACATCACAACGGTATGCGCCGTCGTCTGCAAGGTGATTCCGATCAGCAGGCCAAACCCAAGCGCCAGGGAAAGTATGCCCGCCGTCAGCGTGACGGCGCCTCCCCTGTCCGTTGATCTGATGCTGCTGGAAGCTTTAGTTGCTGGCAATGCTCGTTTTCCTTATCTGTTTTAGTACGCCCGGCTGAGCCAGACGGTCTTCAAGATCAAATCTGTATCGAAGTGAAGGCGGAGTTCATAACCGCCATAGCGATAGCTTTCAAGGCTTCCAGGTTCAAGGCCATACGCGCCTGCCGCGCTTTCATCAAGGGCGAGGGCTGCGTCAGGCAAGCCCAAAAACGTATGCACAGCCCCCTGAGAGCTTTTTCCTGTGATAATGCCCCAAAGGCTGATCCTGCGGCTCAGCATGCCTGTCAGCTCCCCATGCTGAACGATCAGCGCAGTCCCCCGCAAACGAGCGTCCTCCGGATGAACCTGTTCGCCGGATGGAAAGGCTTCCGAGTCAGTCAGCGGAGGATATTCGTCGAGAACCTCCTGCAGATCTCTGCCCAAAAGTGCAGGAAGACCCGGCAGACGTCCCTGCGCCACAGTGTCCTTGATCATGTCAGCCGGTCTGTCCGCGGCATCGCTTAGAATCAGGGAAGACAGCAACGAGCCTTCCTCACGGTTCAGCAGGCCCTCAAGCTCATTCCAATGAAAGCTGACCGCGCCGCTTTGGCCGGATAAGGTGGTATAGGCATCCTGCGCATAGTAGAAGGTGAGCCCGCTTTCATCAATCAAAATTTCATCAATGGGGACGGGATACAGTCCTTCAGGATAGAGATAATCGCTGATAACAGGTTCAATCTCCTGCGCAACCAAAGAATCAAGCGCCGCTTGGGCCTCAGTGATATCCGTAAATACATCTTGTGCCGTGATCCGCTCACCTGTAGAAAGATTATACACCAGCGGCGCGGCCCGATAACCCGGCCTTCCCGGCCCAATGCGGCCGGAGGCTGTGATCAGCAGGGAAAGCAGGCCCATCCCTGCCTTTCCCCTGACAATCTGCGCCTGGGCTCTCACTTGAAGGCCTGTGCCAAGGGGATCCAGTGACGCCAGAATGCGCTCAAAACCCGGAAAACCGCCGTCCTCATAGATGGCCGCGTTGATAGCTTCTTCAACGGCAGAGTCTGTATGCCCTGTCAGCCGGGGTAAAGTGACATAGGAATCCCCAGTCTCCTGTACGATGTAGTTAAGTTTAAGCGTGTCTTCCCGCGCGAACGCGGCAAAGGCTGAGAGTGTCAAAGCAAGCACAAGAACAAAGGCTGAAAGCCTCTTCCACATTGATTTAACTGGCATATAGTCCGCCTCCTTCCGCTATCTATTGTATAGCATCAGTTGCGCACGCGCAAGGCGGGGCTGTTTTGCGCTCACTTGAGCAGCTTGGCTGAGCCCTTTCCGACAACGGCCATACTGGGAGACTGGCTGAAGATTTCGCGTGCCAGGCCGATCACCATTTTTTCCGTCACCCGCTCAATCCCCCGCAGGGTCTGCGCCGGGCTCTGCATAGGCGCGTCAAGCAGATACTGCGTGCCGAGATAGCTCATACGGGCATACGCGCTTTCCTGAGACAGAACAAATGAGGTGCGCAGCTGAGCTTTTGCCTGAGCCAGTTCCTTCTCACTGACACCTTTTTGTATCAGCTTATCCGCTTCTTCGCGGATCTGCGATATGACGCGCGGGCTGTTCTTGGGGGTAGCGGCAGAATAGACCGTAAAGTCCCCGCAGCCGGGATAAGCAGAGGGAGATGAATAGATGCTGTACACCAGCGCCAGTTCCTCCCTTACCTTTTGAAACAGGCGCGATGACACCCCGCCGCCGAAGATCGTGTTGAACACCATCATGGTGTATCGCCTCTTATCACCTTGAGGCAGACCCGCGTACCCCAGGCATATATGCGTCTGCTCAGACTTTTTATCCTTATAGAGCCTGCTGGGTGAGACGTTGGCGAGGGTAAGCGGATATTCCGCTGCCTCTCCCCTTTCCCAGCCGCTGAACTTATCTTCCAGGATGGCGATCAGCTCTTCGCGCTTAAAGCTTCCGGCGACAGAAATAACCGTGTTATCTGCGTTATAGTGCGCCTTTCGGTAGTCAACCACCTGCTGCCTTGTATAGCCTAAAACGCCTTCCCTGGTGCCGATGATAGGCATGGCGAGAGCCTGTCCGTGATAGAGCGCCTCATGCAGCAGATCAAACACATTCTCTTCAGGGTAATCGTCGACCATGGCGATCTCTTCGGTGATGACGCTTTTTTCCTTTTCAAGGTCTTCTTGCGTGATGAGCGGGTGGCACACGATATCAGCCAGTATATCCGCGGCTTTTTCCAGATCGCTGTCGCAGACCTTGGCATAGTAGGCTGTATAGAGCTTGCTGGTAGCGGCGTTCATATGGCCCCCGATGGCATCCATCTCCTCCGCCAGTTCCCGGGCGCTGCGCCGCTGCGTACCCTTGAAAGCCATGTGCTCCATCAAGTGGGAAATGCCGTTTTCAGTTTGCCTTTCCAGCATTGAACCCGCCTTCACCCATACGCCGATGGAGGTCGAGCGAAGGTGAGGCATGCGCTCCATGATAAGGCGCAATCCGTTTGACAGTGTATATGTATCGATCATGCTATCTCCTGATTCAAAGAGGAACCTGCATGTTTCATACAGGTTCCCCGTTATTAGTACTGTTTCTTTTAATCAGTTGCGGCCGTCGCGGCGGGGTGGTCTGCCGCCCGCGTGACTGCTGCTGCTATCGCCCTGGGGGCGGGGCGAGAAAACTTTGCGCTCATAGACAATATCGTTGCGGATCAGGTTGACACGGCCCTGGGAGTCAATCTCCTGAACCTTGACTTCGACCTCATCGCCGACGTTAAGCACATCTTCCACCTTATCCACGCGTTCGTTGGAAAGCTTGGAAATATGCAGCAGGCCGTCCTTGCCGGGCAGCAGCTCTATAAAGGCGCCGAGGTTGCTCATCACGCGCACGACACGTCCTTGATAAACAGCGCCCGCTTCCACATCCTTGGCAATGCCCTCGATGATCTTGCGCGCCTTGGCGGCGGCCTCATCATCGGGTGTAGCGATAGCGACGCGTCCGTCATCATCGATATCGATCTTAACACCGGTATCGGCGATGATTTTGTTAATCATCTTTCCGCCGGGCCCGATGACTTCGCGGATCTTGTCAGGATTGATCATGAAGGTCACGATCTTGGGAGCGTAGCGGCTCAGCTGTTCCCTGGGCTGGGCCAGGGTATCCAGCATGATCTTCAGGATGTGCAGCCTGCCGGCCAGCGCCTGCTTGAGCGCCTGGCGGAGGATCGCTTCGTCAATACCCTTGATTTTAATATCCATCTGGATCGCGGTAATGCCGTTCATTGTGCCGGCCACCTTGAAATCCATATCGCCCAGGAAGTCTTCCAGACCCTGGATATCAGTCAGCACGGATACCTTGTCGGACTTATCGTCCTTGATCAGGCCCATCGCCACGCCGGCTACAGGAGCCTTGATCTTCACGCCTGCGTCCATCAAAGACAGTGTGCTGCCGCAGACGGAAGCCATGGAGGAAGAACCGTTTGATGAAAGCACTTCACTGACAAGCCGCAGCGCGTAGGGAAAATCCGCTTCATTGGGAATCATGGGCTCAAGCGCGCGCTCGGCCAGCGCGCCGTGACCGATCTCGCGGCGGCCGGGAGCACGCATGCGGCCCGCTTCGCCGGTGGCGTACGGCGGCATATTGTAGTGGTGGATATAGCGCTTGGAATCCTCGTTGGACAGGCCGTCCAGGATCTGTACCTCGCGCAGGGAGCCCAGCGTGGTCACAGTCAGCGCCTGCGTCTGCCCGCGGGTAAATACAGCGCTGCCGTGAGTGCGGGGCAATACGCCGACCTCGCACCATATCGGGCGAACATCGGTGGTGCCGCGGCCATCGGGACGGATGCCCTCGTCAAGGATCTTGCGGCGCATCACTTCTTTATTCAGAGAGTAAATGGCGTCACCGACCTCGCTCAATCGGTTTGCGAAAATCTCCGAGAAATGAGCCATGACATCTTCCTTAACCTCGTCCTCGCGCTGCTGGCGCTCCTGGCGGACGGTGGTATCAAAGCTCCACTTGATCTTGTCAAAGGCATATTCGCGCACGGCGGCCTTGATGTCATCGCCTGTAACAAACAGGGGGAACTCACGCTTGGGCTTGCCGATCTCGGCAATGATCTTTTCCTGGAAGGCTACCAGTTCCTTGATCACCTCATGAGCCTTCATAATGCCTTCGAGCATCACGTCCTCTGACAGCTCATTGGCGCCCGCTTCCACCATCATGATAGCATCTTTGGTGCCTGAAACAGTCAGGTGAAGATCGCTGAGAGCGCGCTCCTTCTCGTTGGGATTCATCACAAACTGGCCGTTAACGCGGCCGACAGTCACAGATCCGGTGGGGCCGCCCCACGGCACATCGCTGATGCTCAGCGCGACCGAGGAACCGATCATCGCCGGGACATCCGGCGGAGTATCGACGTCTACTGACAGGACTGTTGCCACTACCTGGACATCGTTGCGGATGCCCTTGGGGAAAAGCGGACGGATGGGGCGATCGATCAGGCGGCAGGTCAGTATCGCCTTCTCTGTGGGACGGGTTTCCCGCTTGATAAAGCCGCCGGGGATCTTGCCGGCCGCGTATTGCTTCTCTTCAAAGTCCACGCTCAGCGGGAAAAAATCCTGCCCTTCGCGCGGTGTTTCGGAATAGGTGACATTCACCATCACCACCGTGTCGCCGTAGCGCAGCAGCACGGAGCCGGCGGCGAGTTCTGCATAGCGGCCAAACTCGAAGGTGAGAGGCCTGCCGGCGAAATCCATTGTGTACTTTCTTGCTTCCATTCTTTACTCCTTCTTCCTCCATCCCGGGCTCCCTTGCCTGGGATGATACAAAAGGGCCGGGGCCTCTCGCGGTCCCGGACCCTTGCTTACCTTATTTACGCAGGTTCAACTGGCCGATCAGGGTACGGTAGCGCTCGATATCGGTCTTCATCAGATACTGGAGCAGTCCCCGGCGCTGACCAACCATCAGCAGAAGACCGCGGCGGCTGTGGTGATCTTTCTTGTTGATCTTCAGGTGCTCGTTCAAGTGATTGATCCGTTCGGTCAAGATCGCGACCTGCACTTCGGGTGAACCGGTATCGCCCTCTGTGCGGCCATAAGTCTTGATGATTTCCTGTTTGCGTTGCTTATCCATGTTTTCCTCCTCGCGGGGTGTGGTGACCCCAAAATCAATTGCCATACACACAGGAGAGCGTGGAGAATCGCTGACCCGAGCATAAGGTTCTAAACCACAACCATTATAATAGCATAGTTTATAGCTTGTGTAAATCCCCAAACCATTGGGATTTCACCGAATTTCACCGGATTTCACGCCGCAGTCCCATGCCGCCCTCTTGTGTGCAGACTTCGTATGCCTGAATCTGCGCGCTTGACATCGCGTGCGCTTGATACTACCCTGTCTCAGTAACACAGCTATGGGAGGCATCATTTGGCTAGTCAATGGAAAACCGTGTTAGAGCGTTTGCTTCACATTACAAAGTGGATTCCCACTTCATCTAAAATATTGTATCCTTTTTGGCTCTCGGCGCAGCTTGATGTTGTTGACGAAGCTGCTTTTTTTAGTCATCTGCCGGCAGCGTTTGACGGCCTCGTCATCGCTTATTGCTCTGATATTCACTACGGCCCATTTTTTGGCAAAAAGCGGGCGGAAGACCTGGCCCGGAAGTTAAACGACATGCGGGCCGATATCATGATGCTGGGGGGCGATTATGGTGAAACAGCCAAAACCTCGCTTGAGTTTTTTAAGGCACTGCCTGATTTGACAGCCCGATCCGGCGTATTCGCCGTCATGGGCAACCACGATCTGCTGGGGCACAAAGAGGAAATCAGCGAGCTCAAAGGCCAAATCCTGTCAAAGGGGATCGTTTTGCTCAGCAACAGCGCTGTTCTTATCAACAAAGGCGGCGCAGCCCTGTGCCTGTGCGCGACAGACGATGTCCTGGAAGGCAGGCCGGATACAGCAGCACTCACAGGCGCCATTACGCAAAGCGACTTCACTATTTTTGCGCCGCACTCGCCGGATATCCTGCCTGAAGCTGAAAAGCAGGCAGGATTCCGATTTGACCTTGCGCTGTGCGGGCATACGCACGGCGGGCAGCTGGTCATATTTGGCCGCAGCCTTCATTCTTCAAGCGCTTATGGCGACCGCTATGCCAGAGGCTGGATGGACGCGCACGGCGGAAAACTGATGGTAACGCACGGCGTTGGCACGTCCCTTCTGCCCATGCGTCTGGGTGCGCGGCCGCAAATACACAGAATAACCCTGAAACGGAAACGATCAGACTAATCTGAGCGATGGGTTGGCATTCAAACCAAGGCCTGACACCTGTACCTGGCTGAGCCTTCTGAAGGCAGCCGCGCCGATCATCGCGGCGTTGTCACCGGTATATTTCAGCTCAGGCATAAACAGCTCTATACCTTGCTGTCCGCAAGCTTCCAGCATGCGGCGGCGCAGCAGGCTGTTGGCGGATACACCGCCTGCCAGCGCAATGCGCTTTTGACCCAGATCCGCCGCCGCCAGCATGCATTTATCCGTCAGCTGGTCCACAACGGCCTTGCGGAAAGAAGCCGCCAGATCCTGTACCGGCAGTTCCTCTCCCCTCTGCCCCATCTTATGCGTCAAATTGATAAAAGCTGTCTTCAGCCCGGAAAAGCTGTAATCATACAGGCCATCAGTATGGGGCCGCGGAAGGACGTACAACCCCGCGTCACCGAGTTCTGCCTGCATATCCAGCTTCGGACCGCCGGGATAGGGCAGTTTCAGTATGCGGGCTGCTTTATCAAAGGCTTCTCCGGCTGCGTCGTCCTGCGTGCAGCCGATCAGGCGGTAATGATCCCCTTCCTCCACCATGATCAGATGGCTGTGCCCGCCGGACACAACAAGGCACAGATAGGGAGGCTCCAGCTTAGGAGAACTGAGATAGTTGGCGCAAATATGTCCTTCGATATGGTTGACGGCAATCAAGGGCTTGTCAAGCGCTAAGGCCAATCCCTTGGCGTAGCTGACACCGACCAGCAATGCTCCGACCAGTCCGGGACCAAATGTCACGGCGAGCGCGTCAATATCGTCAAAGCCAAGCCCGGACTCATCCAAGGCGGCTTTTACGACATGCCCGATCTTTTCAACATGGGCGCGGCTGGCAATTTCGGGAACGACCCCGCCATAGAGCGTGTGCAGATCGATCTGAGAATATACACAGTTTGAAAGGACCGCGCGCCCGCCCTCGACGACTGAAGCAGCTGTTTCATCGCAGGAGGTTTCGATAGCCAGTATCCTGACACCGGGCTGCCCGCGCAAATCCTGAGCCCTTTGTTTCATCCGCTCCAGATAGCTCACGCGGTCTCCTTCCCGGCCTTGTGAAAGGCAAATGCCGCTAAGGGCAGCGACAGAAGGATCAGCGCGCTGTTTTTGAGCAGGTCCAAGGCGTAGGACACAAAAAGGCCTTCCGGCATCAACTGCAGCAGCAGATCCTGCCTGGCATCCAGGAGCCACAGATCATTTCTGAACAGTACACGGTGAAAGGCATAGAATAATGAGTTAAAATCTATCAATCCCCAGACCGCCAAAACAAGAGCGGCACCAAAAAAAAGAAACAGCGCTAGGCTTAAGGCTCTTTGAGGCCTGATCAAACCGATAAACTCAGGCGAAGCAGTCTTTCTGATGACAAAAAAAGCGATAATGGCCATGGCCGCAAGCCCCAGCGCGGTAAACCGCAGTGTATTGGCCAGTGCGATCAAACCCTTTATATCTTCAAGGTGCTGTATTTCCTTCTGAGAAAAGGCAGGAGCGCTTTCTCCATGCTTGATCACCTGTATTTGGGGCGTATCGGCCTTTCCCTTGAGATATTCTGTCAGCGAAGAAGCAAGCGCGGGGTACTCCTGCGGCTGGACACCTGACAGCGAAGTATCGGAAAAGCTGTTCATTTTTTGAAGCATCCTGTCGCCATCGACCGCTATGGACGCCAAAGAACCCGCCAGGTAGGCAATCAGGCAGAAGACAAGCAGAAGGGCCAGCAGAACGCGTGCAGTGAAAGCTTTTTTGCGCATTATTGCATCTTGAGGTAGGCAGTGATAAAGCCGTCAAGGTTGCCATCCATCACATCTGTGATGTTGCCGGATTCGTAGCCTGTGCGGTGATCCTTCACCATGGTGTAGGGCTGAAACACATAGGAACGGATCTGGCTGCCCCACTCGATTTTTTTCATTTCACCCTTGATATCGGCCATCTGTTCTTCCTTCTCTCGCTCGCGCAGCTCGATCAGGCGCGCGCGCAGCATCTGCATAGCCTTTTCCTTGTTCTGCACCTGGCTTCGCTCATTCTGGCAGGAGACAACGATGCCGGATGGCATATGAGTCAAACGCACAGCGGAATCGGTCTTGTTAACATGCTGGCCGCCGGCGCCTGTTGACCGGTAGGTATCAACGCGCACATCCTCCATGTCGATCTCAACTTTGCCGTCATCCTCGATCACCGGGGCTACGTCAAGCGAGGCAAAGGAGGTATGGCGGCGGGCATTTGAATCAAAGGGACTGATACGCACCAACCGGTGCACCCCTTTTTCGCCGCGCAGATAGCCGTAGGCATTGTCGCCCGTCACTTCGAATGTTGCGGATTTCGTGCCCGCCTCGTCTCCGTCAAGATAATCAAGCAGCGTCACTTTGAATCCCGCGCGCTCGCAGTAGCGCGTATACATGCGGTACAGCATCTGCGTCCAGTCCTGCGCCTCGGTTCCGCCGGCACCCGCGTGCAGGGAAAGGATGGCATTGTTGCGATCATAATCACCGCGCATCAGGGTTTCCAGCGCGAGCATATCCACTTGATGGATGAGCTGATCAAGCTCTGCTCCAGCCTCATCGGCCATGGCCTGGTCCGTCTCGCCGTCGGCCAGCTCCATCATGATCTCGATGTCATCACACATTGTCCTCAGACTGTTATAATGCCCGATCTTCGCTTCGATGGCAGCAATGTGCTGGTTGACTGTCCGTGACCTGTCCAGGTCATCCCAAAACCCCGGCGCGTTCATCTCTTCACGCAGCTCAAGAAGCTCCTGCTCCATCTGGCCTATATGAAGGCCGTCACCGACCTCCAAAAGGCGTTCTTTGATCGCGGCTAATTCGACGCGGTATTTTTCCAATTCTACGATCATGTTTTCTCCCTGTGCTTTGACAGAATTTATATTTAATCAGGCGTTGGCCCCGTGGCAGTTCTTATACTTTTTACCGCTGCCGCAGGGGCAGGGGCTGTTGCGGCCCACTTTATCACCCTTTTTTATCTGTTGGGTCCCGGGTTTGGGCGCGGGTGCGGCATCGCCGGCTCCCACCGCGCGCATGGGCCTGGCTACTTCACGGCGCTCGGGCGCTTTCTCGATGCGCAGCTGATAGAGCGCGCGCACAGAATCCTCCTGCAAAAGGCGGACCATTTCGTCAAACATGTCATAGCTTTCCATCTTGTACTCGTTGACGGGATCGCGCTGAGCATAGGCACGCAGGCCGATGCCGTCGCGCAGCCGGTCCATGGCGTCAATATGATCCATCCAGCGGGTATCCACGCTTCGCAGCAGCACATTGCGCTCAAGTTCCCGCATGTCGATACCGATTTTTGAGATTTCCTCTTCACGCCGCTCATAGAAGTCTCTTGCTGTTCTCTTGAGGAAAGCGCTGATCCCTTCCTTGTCAAAACCGCTGATCGCGTCAGCGTTAGCCTGAAGGGTACCGGCAGGTATACAGAGCCGCTCCAGATACTCGGTCATCCCTTCGATATCCCAATCATGGTTTTCTCCGGCGCAGAAGCGCGCCGCAGCTTCTTCAACAAGCTTATCGGCCATGCCTAAAAGGGACTCGCGCATGTTCTCGCCTTCCAGCACCTGGCGCCTCTGCTTGTAAATCAGTTCGCGCTGCTGGTTCATCACGTCGTCATAGCGCAGCACATTCTTACGGATCTCGTAGTTGCGGCTTTCAATGCGCTTCTGCGCGTTTTCGATCTGTTTGGTCAGCATGCCCGCTTCCAGCGGCACATTTTCTTCCATGCCCAGCTTAGCGATCAGCGGCTGGATGCGCTCGCCGCCAAACAGGCGCATGAGGTCATCTTCAAGCGAAATAAAAAACTGGGATGAACCGGGATCTCCCTGGCGACCGGCACGGCCGCGCAGCTGGTTATCGATGCGCCGGCTCTCATGGCGTTCTGTGCCTATGATATGCAGACCGCCGACCCCGACGACCTGCTCGTGCTCCTTGTCAGTCGTGCTCCGAAAGCCTTCATACAGTTCGCGGTAACGCGACCTTGCGGCAAGAATCTCTTCGTCCGTATTCTCGTCATGGCCTGTGGCCTGCTCAATCATGTCTTCGGAAAAATCCTCACGCGCCATCGCGCGGCGGGCCAGGAAGTCCGGGTTTCCGCCCAGCAGGATATCTGTGCCGCGCCCGGCCATGTTGGTCGCGATGGTGACAGCCCCGAAGTGACCGGCCTGTGCCACAATCGCGGCCTCTCTGGCGTGGTGCTTGGCGTTGAGCACCTCATGGGAAATGCCCCGCAGGCTCAGCATGCGGCTGAGCATTTCAGATACCTCGACCGATATGGTACCAACCAGCAGCGGCTGGCCGGTCTGATGGCGGCGGATGATCTCCTCCACCGCGGCCTCATACTTGCCCTTCTTGCCGCGGTAGACCACGTCGTTGAGATCCTGGCGAATCATGGGCATGTTTGTCGGAATCTGCACGACATCCAGGCTGTAGATGCCCTGGAACTCTTCTTCTTCCGTTTTGGCTGTGCCCGTCATGCCGGAGAGCTTGGCGTACATGCGGAAATAGTTTTGGAAAGTAATGGTGGCCAGCGTCTTTGATTCCCGCTCCACTTTCACGTGTTCCTTGGCCTCAATGGCCTGGTGGAGGCCGTCGGAGTAGCGGCGGCCTACCATCAGGCGGCCTGTAAACTCATCCACGATAACGACCTCGTCATTTTGAACCACATAGTCGATATCACGCTTCATCAGCACATTGGCCTTCAGCGCCTGGATAAGGTAGTGGTTCAGCTCGTTGTTCTGGGGATCAGACAGGTTTTCGACCCCAAACGCGGCTTCAGCCTTCGCAGTGCCGTCTTCAGTAAAGACGACGCTTTTTTCCTTTTCCTCCACCGTATAGTCGGTCTCGTTTTTCAGGCGCGTGACGAAGCGGTCCGCCTTCTCATACATATCTGTCGGCTTGTCGCCCTGGCCGGAAATAATCAGCGGGGTACGCGCCTCATCAATCAGGATGGAGTCAACCTCGTCAACCACGGCATAGTGATGGCCGCGCTGCACCATATCGCGGCGGTAGATCACCATGTTGTCGCGCAGATAGTCAAAGCCCATCTCGTTATTCGTACCGTAGGTAATATCGCAGGCATACGCCTCACGCCGCTGTTCTCCGCTCAGATCATGGACGATGATGCCAACGCTCATCCCCAGAAAACGGAACAGCTTCCCCATCTCTTCGCCCTGAAATTTGGCCAGATAATCATTGACCGTGACGATGTGAACGCCTTTGCCGCTCAGCGCGTTCAAATAAGCGGGAAGGCAGGCTGTCAGCGTTTTGCCTTCACCCGTCTTCATCTCGGCGATTCTGCCCTGATGAAGCACGATGCCGCCGATAAGCTGCACGTAAAAGGGACGCAAACCCAAGGTACGCTTGGCCGCCTCGCGAACGGCGGCAAAAGCCTCCGGCAGCAGCTGATCCAGCGTCTCTCCGCCTTCCTGATGGCGGCGGCGTAACTCTTCCGTCTTTAAGGCAAGATCATGATCGCTCAGCTTTTGAAACGAAGGTTCAAGCGCTTCCACGCTGTCCGCTATTTTCTTCAAGGGCTTCAGCTGGGTCTCAGGCCCAAAGCCGAATACCGACTTCAATTTTTCTAACATCACGGTTCTCCTTTGGCATAGCGCCAATGATAATTATACATGCTGCATTCAAGCGCCGCAAGAAGCAAAGCAATCCCCTCCAAATCAGGAGGGGATCAAAGGGGATGTATTACAGAATGTACTTCTTGAGATCTTCCTTCTTGGCGGCAGCGACATGATTGCGCACATATTCCGCTGTGATCTTCAGATCCACCTCGGGCATGCCCTCGCCGCCCGCGTTATAGGAAATATCCTCAAGCAGCTCCTCAAACACACCATGCAGGCGCCTGGCGCCAATATCCTCGCTGAGTGTATTGGCGTTGGAGGCAGCGCTCGCAATCTCTTCCAGCGCTTCATCCTCAAAGCTCAGCTTCACTTTATCCACCTCAAGAAGTGCCGCATACTGGCGGGTCAGGGCGTTATCCGGCTGGGTCAGTATTTTGATAAAGTCTTCCCGGGTGAGAGAATGCAGCTTCACATGCACCGGAAAGCGGCCCTGCAGTTCAGGAATCAGGTCGCTGACTTTGGCGACGTGGAAGGCGCCCGCGGCAATGAACAGCATAAAATCCGTCTTGACCGCTCCATGCTTGGTATTGACCGTACTGCCCTCTACAATAGGCAAAATATCGCGCTGCACGCCTTCGCGGGATACGTCAGGTCCCTGGCCGGTCGAGCGGCCGGCGATCTTGTCAATCTCATCGATAAAAACGATCCCCTGCTGCTCCGCGCGCCTGAGCGCCTCTTCCTTTACGGCATCCTCGTCAATCAGCTTCTGCGACTCCTCGGCAATCAGTATTTTTCTGGCTTCCTTGACTTTAACGTGACGCAGCTTGGTTTTCTTGGGCAGCATGCCGCCCATCATATCACCGATATTAATGGCGCTGCCGCCTACTTCCAGCTGGGGGGCTGACTCCTCGACCTCGATTTGGATCTCACGGTCTTCCAGTTCTCCCCGGCGCAGCTGCTGCTCAGCTTCCGAGCGCTTCCCCGACAGCTTCAACTGTTCCTCCTCGCTCTGCTCAGGCTCCTTGCCACGGGTGCCCAGAAGGATATCGATCGGGTTTTGAGCAGGCTTCTTGGGCGGATTGGTGAGCAGGCTGACCAGCCTGTCCTCCGCCAGCACCTCAGCGCGCACCTTGACGCGGGCCGCATGCTCATCCTTGACCATGCGGATGGCGTTTTCAACCAGATCACGGATGATGCCCTCCACATCGCGCCCGACATAGCCGATCTCCGTAAACTTGGTTGCCTCCACTTTCACAAAAGGCGCGTTGACCAGTTTGGCAAGCCTTCTGGCGATCTCTGTTTTGCCCACGCCGGTCGGCCCCATCATCAGAATATTCTTGGGATAGATCTCATCACGCATCTCTTCGGACACCTGAGACCTGCGGTAACGGTTGCGAAGCGCGATCGCCACCATTCGCTTGGCTTCATCCTGACCGATAATATAGCGGTCAAGCTCTCTGACCACCTCACGCGGCGTTAATACTGTTGTCATAAGTCCTCCACATAAATGTTGTCGTTGGTGAATACACAGATGGAGGCAGCGATGTGCAGAGACTTTAAAGCAATGTCATGCGCTGACAGTTCGGTATTCCCAGCAAGCGCCCTGGCGGCAGCCAGGGCATAGTTGCCCCCGGAGCCGATAGCGCATACACCGTCATCGGGCGCGATCACTTCGCCGGTACCCGAGATGATGAGAAGATTGTCCTCATCCGCCGCGATCAGCATGGCCTCCAGCTTTCGCATGGCCTTGTCGCTGCGCCACTCCTTGGCCAGTTCAACCGCAGCCCGCTCAAAGTTCCCGCTGAACTGAACCAGCTTTTCCTCAAAACGGTCGCTGAGCGCATAGGCATCCGCCACTGTGCCGGCGAAGCCTACGACTACCTTATCATGGTAAATACGGCGTACTTTGCGGGCGGAGGCCTTAAAGATCGTATTCTGCCCCATCGTAACCTGTCCGTCGCCGGCGATGGCTGTTTTCCCGTCGCGCCTGACTGCGCAGATCGTTGTTCCTTTTAAATCCATGATGTGCCTCCTGAATTGTTATGCCAGCTTCGGTTTCAGCGCTTCGATCGTTTCCAGAGCGATCTCGGATACCCTCAGATAGCGCTGTTCCTTGCCTCGAACACGTTCTTTGAGCGGATCGATCAGGCCGAAGGATACGTGCATCGGCTGATAATTACGGTTAAATGTCGATATATAACGGCTGAGGCTGCCGATCGCTGTGCTGCCGGGGAAGAATGCGGTTTCCCGGCCCCTGAGCCTCAATGCCAGCTGAATGCCTGCCGCAAGGCCGGAAGCAGCGCTCTCCACATAGCCCTCCACGCCAGTGATCTGACCGGCGAAATAGATTCCCTCGCTCCCTTTGACCATAAAATCAAGCCCCAAGACCTGGGGACTGTTGATGAAGGTATTGCGATGCATGACACCGTACCGGGCATAATCGGCCTCTTCAAGGCCGGGAATCATCCCGAATACGCGCTTTTGCTCCGGAAACGTCAGCCGTGTCTGGAAGCCGACCAGGTTATAGAGGCTGTCTGACGCGTCATCGCGGCGCAGCTGCAGCACGGCAAAGGGCTGCCGGCCGCTCCTGGGGTTGACCAATCCCACCGGCTTCAATGGGCCGAAGGCCAGCGCCATCTCGCCTCGGCGCGCCATGGACTCCACAGGCATACAGCCCTCAAACACCTTGCTCTCTTCAAAGCCGTGGATGGGGGCGGTCTGGGCGCCGATCAGGGCATGATAGAAGGCCTTGTATTCCTCTTCATCCATCGGGCAGTTGATATAATCGTCATCGCCGCGCCCGTAGCGTGAAGCCAGGAAAGCCTTTTCCATATTGATGGATTCCTTGGTGACGATCGGGGCCGCGGCATCATAAAAGTGCAGGGTACCAAGGCCGGGCAGGGACGCGATGCCCTCGGAAAATGTATCGGATGTCAAAGGTCCGGTCGCGATGATGGTATTCTGACGTGGAAGCTCATTGATCTCCCGTTCCTCGAAGCTGAGCAGCGGATGATCTTTGAGCGTTTTGGTGATGAAGCCCGAGAAACTTTCACGGTCGACAGCCAGAGCGCCGCCTGCGGGAACACGCGCCTGGTCCGCGGAACGCATAATCAGCGAATCCAGCCGCCTCATCTCCTCTTTCAAAAGACCGGCGGCATTTTGCAGCCGGTCAGAGCGAAGGGAGTTGGAGCATACGAGCTCAGCAAAGCCATCCGCTTCATGAGCGGGGCTCTTTTTGCCCGGTTTCATATCATATAATGTAACGGTGACGCCCCTCGTCAGCAGCTGCCAGGCGGCTTCACAGCCCGCAAGTCCCGCGCCGATGACAGCCGCGCGCGGCTCAGTCATTCTCGTTCCCCTCTTCCTCAAAAGGCTCATGATGGCGGCAGGCCTCGTTGGAGCACAGCAGCAGCATGTCGTTCTTTCGGCGCTTGATGGTCATGTATTGCCCGCATTCCGGGCAGGGCTTGGCGACCGGCATCTCCCAGGATACAAACTGGCATTCCGGATACTTTTCACATCCGTAGAACTTACGGTTTTTCTTGCTGGTCTTCTCAAGTATCTCTCCGCCGCAATCCGGGCATTTAACGCCGATATAGGTCAGGATCGGCTGGGTATTGCGGCACTCGGGGAAGTTGGGGCAGGCCAGAAAGCGGCCGAATCGCCCGTTCTTATATACCATCGTCGCGCCGCATTTGTCACAGATCACATCGCTCTTCTCATCCTCAATGACGATCTTTTCGATGTCGTTTTCCGCGCGCTCCAGCTTTTTTTTGAAATCCGGATAAAACTCTTTCAGAACATCACGCCACTGCTTGTCACCGGCCTCTACGCTGTCCAGCTCGTTTTCCATTTGGGCGGTGAAGGCGGTATCGACAATGCTGTCAAAATAGTCGATCATCAGCCCTGTCACCATACGGCCAAGCTCTGTCGGATAGAGGCGCTTTTTCTCACGGGATACATAACCGCGGGCGATGATGGTGGATACCGTCGGCGCGTAGGTGGAAGGGCGGCCTATGCCCAGTTCTTCAAGTTCCTTGACCAGCGAGGCTTCTGTATAGCGGGAAGGCGGCTGGGTGAAATGCTGCTCAGGCAAGACCTCTTTGAGCGCGGCAGGGCTTCCTTCCTCGCAGCGGGGCAGCTTGGAATCGATCTTCTCATCGATCTCGTCACTCCCCTCCTCATAAACAGCGGTGAACCCGGCAAATACCTTGTGTTCGCCGTAGTAGCGCAGCAGCACCGTGCCATCCCCGATTTCAAGGGTAACGGTGTCAAATCGGGCATCCGCCATCTGGCTGGCGATGAAGCGGGAATAGATCAGCTTATAAAGCTTATACTGGTCACCCGACAGATACTGCTTGATGCTGTCGGGTGTTCTTGCGGCATCCGTCGGCCGGATCGCTTCGTGAGCGTCCTGCGCACTGCTGCGGCCTTTATATACGTTGGCTTCGGCCGGGAGAAAGTTTTCGCCGTACTGTTCCCCGATGGCAGTGCGGGCAGCTGCCAGCGCTTCATCGCTGACCCGCACCGAGTCGGTACGGATATAGCTGACCAGACCCTGCGCGCCTTCCCGGCCCAGCTCTACGCCTTCATAAAGGCCCTGAACCACCTGCATGGTCTTGGCAATGGTGAAGTTTAATTTGCGGGATGCTTCCTGCTGAAGGGTGGATGTTATAAATGGCGCAGCGGGGTGCTTGAATCGCTCCTTGGTCTTGATCGACTGGATGGTGAGCTTCGCATTTTTGATCAGCTCCTGCGCAGCCTTGGCCTCCTCAGCCGTGGCAACAGCGGTGCGTTTGCCCCCGATCTGAGACAGCTTGGCGCGCAAAGGAAGCGCTTTGCCTCCTTCGCAGGCGACCGTAATGCCGGCATAGATATCCCAGTACTCCTCCGGAACAAAGGCCTCTATCTCCTCTTCCCTGTCAACGATCATGCGTGTGGCGACGCTCTGCACGCGTCCGGCTGACAGGCCTTTGCGCACCTTGGCCCACAGAAGCGGACTGATTTTATAGCCCACCAGCCTGTCCAGCGCGCGCCTTGCCTGCTGCGCGTCCACCAGATCCATATCAATACGGCGCGGATTTTTGACCGCCTCGGTCACCGCCTTCTTGGTAATCTCATGAAACTCAACCCGCTTGACTTCCGTGGGATCAAGCTTCAAAGCCTGTGCCAGATGCCAGGAGATGGCTTCCCCTTCGCGGTCAGGGTCAGTCGCCAGATAAATATCTTTAGCGCCTTTGGCCTCCTTGCGCAGCTTGGCAAGCAGATCCCCTTTGCCGTGAATGGTAATGTAATCCATGCGGAAACTGTCATCAGGAGATATGCCGATACGTGACTTGGGCAAATCCCGCACATGGCCCTGAGACGCCTCCACCTTATAATTTCTTCCCAAAAACTTTTCGATCGCGTGCGCTTTGGCAGGCGACTCTACGATAACCAATTTACGTGATACGGGCACTCTGTTCCTCCAAACGACGGATTCCCTGATTCAGGGATCAGTTCGAATAATAGCCTCACTGACAGAGGCTTGTCAAACAAGGATAAAATAATTAAACAATTTCACTCGCCGCGTCAAGCTCGCTGCAGCCTGTACAACCTGCCCGCAAGGACCTCCACTTTGCCTTCCAGTTCAAGCATTGTGATCTCCCGGCTGAGCTCGGCAGCGTCAAAACCTGTCGCGTCC
>CAYZRZ010000011.1:0-23481 GCA_964480995.1 uncultured Christensenella sp. | reverse complement strand
CGGGCGCTTCCGTTGCCTCAGGCGCTTCCGTTGCCTCGGGCGCTTCCGTTGCCTCGGGCGCTTCCGTTGCCTCAGGCGCTTCCGTTGCCTCGGGCGCTTCCGTTGCCTCAGGCGCTTCCGTTGCCTCAGGCGCTTCCGTTGCCTCAGGCGCTTCCGATGCCATGGGCGCTTCTGTCACCTCGGGCACTTCCGTTGCCTCAGGCGCTTCCGTTGCCACGGGTACTCTCAAATCGGCAAAATAATCTGCCGGCGCTTTGCCCTCCCCAACCGGCTCTCCCGCAAAAGGCGCGGGGCTGTCCTGATAAAGAACAGCAAAGGTTTTCTCCCCGGCAATGCCATCCCTGTCCAGCCCGTTATCCCGCTGGAACAGCATGAGCGCGGCCTCTGTTTCATATCCGAACTCGCCGTTTATCAAAGCAATGTCCAGATAGCCAAGTCCCGCAAGCGCCTCCTGCAACCGCCGGACATCCGCTCCCCGGGAACCCCGGCTAAGCAGCCACGCCGCAGCAGGGTTCTCAGTCTCAGGGGCCTCTGTTACAGGGGCCTCCGTTACAGGAGCCTGCGTCTCAGGGGTCTCCGTCTCAGGAGCCTCTGTTACAGGGGCTTCCGTTACAGGGGCTTCCGTTACAGGAGTCTCCGTCTCAGGGGTCTCCGTCTCAGGGGCCTCCGTTACAGGAGCCTCCGTCTCAGGGGCCTCCGTTACAGGAGCCTCCGTTACAGGAGCCTCTGTCACGCCTCCTTCCGATAGTTCTTGATTCAATACTATCTGCGCATCTTCCGCTTGCGCGTAAGCCTGCGTTATCATAACAGGGTCTGCTACTGACAAAGTTAGTACGAGCGCGAGAAAAAGCGCGGACAGGCGTTTAAACATAAAAAACCCTCCTCTATCGGCCTCCATGATGAAAAACTAAATACTGCGATAACCAATCCCAAGAAGAACTTCATTAAGCAAATATTGCAAAACGATAATTCTATCGAAATATTTAGTTGTTTTATTATAACATATCCAGTTGTTTTGAGTTTGAATTTATTGTCAATTTTATTTTCTCAATTTTCTATTTCAGGAAATTATTGATCATTGTAAAAATCACCAAATCAGCATTATGCTCTTGCGCAGAACTGCATTATGCTTTAACATACCTTTATCTTGTTACAAGAGGAGGAAGATGGTGAAAGCCGGTCAATTAATCAATTCACTGTTTGAGATCTCCGGGGTTTCAAAGACGGATTTTGCCATTTTCATGAACATGTCCCCCAGTGGATTGAGTAAGATCCTTACCAGCAACCGATTGCCGCCGCAAAAGGAAAAAAGGCAATTCTGCAATCAGGCTGCCTCCTTTTTTTGTGACGCGATTTGGTGCTATCATTGCTTTACGCGCTTGCAACCGCTGTTCTCCATTATCTATGATTTTCATTCCAAACAGGAATTGGAGCAATTTTTATACCGAGCCATCAAATACGCGCTGGATATGGAGTACGCGGCTGAAAACGAGGTCAACTTTGATTTTCCAGACCGCGAAGAGTCTGTGATCGGCTCTCATGCCTCATTGGATATGCTATGCATCCTCCTGTCAGCCTGCGCGGCTCATACAGATAAGCGTGAAAATGTGCTGTACACCAATCTGCCCCTATTCTCCAACACCCCACCCGATCTGTTTGACCGCATTATTATCAATACCATCTCGCACGCACAACGATTTCAGTTCAACTCCCTTATAGACCCCGCTTACCTGGCCAGCGAGCGAAGCGTCATGGGTTACCAATTTTTACATACGATCAGCATGATCGAGCAGCATGGCGATCTGTTCTTCTGGACCTGCGACTGGGCCGCGAAGCAACCTTTCATCTTGATCAAGGGCCGGTTTCTTCTGATATTTCCTGAACTGCCCGACGGAAGCATATCCATGACGAAAATTACGCACAAGGGATACATCGCGTCCTTTTATTCAGATATGATCAACAGGGGCGCAAGCAGAATCAGCTATTCCGGAGAAGAGGTTTTACAAAGCATAGGAAGCAACCCTTCCTTTACCGATACTTTAAGGGCAGACGATCTGCTGTCTGTCTACACCTTCTTCGCGCCGGGCCTGATGCTTACGGACCAGGATTTCGACGCTATGCAGATACCGGACGGCCCCAAGAAATCCATACTCAAGCTGTATCAGCAGTTGCTCCGTCTGGACAAGAGCTGCTATATAACCCAGGAAGCCTGTACCAGTTTTTACCAGTCGGGCAATCTAATCATTCCTCTTGTAGGCATTTATATACTGCCCGAAGATCAACGCCTGGGATATCTGAACCGTTTCAGCGATTTTATCAGCAGCAGGACTGCTGACACTGCCACCATACAGGCATCCCCATTGTCCAACCTGTTCATCATCAATTACGGCGAATACAGCTTGCTGTATCTGACTGACCGCAAGTTCAGCTTCGAAAAAATACACATATTCAAAACAGCGGCTATTCTCAAAGGCTTGGAAAGGGAAAGGGCTAAAGGGCGCTTTAAGGAACAGAATCTCACGCCGGAGCTGTGGCATACCATTTTAGAGGAACTTGCGGCGACCAAGCAGCTGTTGGCTTAAATGACATTATTCGATTGCGGCGTGCACCCACGCGCTTATATTTTGTCTATGACAAAGGAAGGAAACAAAGGTGAAACATGACAAACAGAAAACCTGACAGCCAATTGATAAAGGCCCTGAGAATTCTTGTCATTCTTATTTTTATTTGCAGCGCGGCCTGGTTAGCCTACTATATGCTTGATGATTACCGCAGCAAATCATCACTGGGCAAACTGTCAAGCGGGCTGCTTGCGGCGCTTGATAACCAAGGAGAAGAAACGGCCCCTTCAGCCGCGCCGAACACTCCGTCTGCTGACACCGCCGGCCAGGATAGCCTTATCTCCCTGCCGCCGCAAGAAGCAAATACCTACTCTTCTGCCGCCAAGCAACAGACCCCCAGCCGGGCTCCCCTTTCCAGCCTGACGCCCGCCCCGCAGCTGTCCGAAGGGACAAAGCACGATCTTTCATCTGCCATAGCCGCAGCCTCATCTGCTGCCCCCGCCGCCAATCCGCTCCCCCACACCTTGAGCAGCTATCTTTCCTCCCTTGCGCAGCGTAATAAGGATCTGGCCGGCTGGATCCGGATCGCGGACACCATTGTCAGCTATCCGGTCATGTACACGCCTGAGGAGCTTGAAAAGTACCTGCACCGAAACTTCGAGGGCCAATATTCATTGGCAGGACTCCCCTTTTTAGATACCGCGTATCCCCCTGACAGTCAGAAAGTCAATCAGATCATATACGCCCATAACATGAAATCGGGCCAGATGTTCGCTATCCTGAATGAATACCTGAAGGATGATTTCTGGGCCGAATACAGAACGCTGAGCTTTTATACCCTGAGTACCCACCGCGACTATGAAGTGCTGGCCCTGATTCCCCTGGTACTGGGTCCGATGGATGATCCGAAGATGATGATTTTTCACCCGCTGACAACAGATAACGAACAATCGGTTGCCGAAATCAATTCCTACCTCATGTCCTATGCCCGCCGTCTGGACGGGCAGGTGCAGCTTGGAGACGACCTGCTGACGCTGGTGACATGCAGGCACGCGAGGGACAGTGATCGGCTCATTCTGGTAGCACGGAAAATTCGCGCGGATCTTTGAGTAAAAACCATAAATTTATGCGTCACTGTTAAAAAGAGAAGCCCGCTGAGGCTTCTTTTTTCAATGCCATATTTCAATCCTGCGCCGAAGCATAATAGCTCAAACCAACTCAACCCGTTATTATCAGCGCGCCGATTCAGCCCGTTTCACGCTTTTAATGCCCTTCCACGCATACATCACCAGCGCGATGGCGATAACGCCGTAGCAGAGGAACACGCGGAAATACTCACCCACCACGGGATCCCCGAACAGCACCGTACCGGCGTCCTGCGCCACCACAAACAGGGTATGAAACAGCAGACAACCGATGATGGCCTGAGCGTTGGTGGCTCGGTTGATGCTTGCGCCTCCGACCAGGATCGCGGCGCCCGCGTACAGGCCCACCATTTCATGGGCGGAGTAGGTCTGCAGGGTGCCCAGGTTTTGAATGAACAGGATCTGCCCCCAGCCCGCGAACACGGTGGACACCATGATGGCGATCAGGCGCACCCGGTTGACATTGATACCCGCCGCGTTGGCAACAGAGCGGTTCTGCCCGACAGCCCGGAACTGCTGGCCCAGGCGGGTCTTCATAATGCCCGCGTTAAACAGGCACAGCAGCGCGATGAGCACAAAGGTCAGGACAGGCACATAAACATTTGAGAAATGCACGCTGATCATCGGCAGGCTGTACACGCCGCACAGAACCGCCGGCAGAACCAGCAGGGCAATGAAGCGCTTTTGGCTCATTTTCTTCGTCAGATACAGCGCGACGGCCCCTAAGACGATAACCCCGCTGACAATATACAGCGCCGTACCAAAATGGAGCCTCAGCACATTATCCACCGCGCCTTGCAGGCCGTTGATCGTCAGATCCAAAGTGTTCCGCACGCCGGTCGCGCCGACGATGGTCACCTTGGAGCTCAGCGGGATGATCAAGCCAAACACAAAGAGGAACAGCAGCTGATACGCGCCATTGGCGAAATAGCCCAGAATCAGGGAGCCGATGGTTTCCTGCCCCTTCATGCGGTTAAGCAGGGAGCCGATCAGGAAGCCGAAGACACCCGCCAGAGGGGCCGTGATCAGGGCTGCCACCAGGATGCCGCCAAGCCCTGTCAGGCTCCAGTTGATGGCCAGCAGCATGCCCACCTGCGCCGCCATCGCGCCGATGGTGATGGCGAAGTTGATGCCCATGCCTGACACGATCGGGATGATCAGGCTGAGTACAATAAACAGGTTACGCACAAGGCGGCTCATGATCTGGAAGAGTATGTCGTTCATCGGCCTGCCGGAAATGACCGTAAAGGTGACCGACAGAATCAAAAAGACATACGTTACGATATATTCCTTGAAGTGCTTGCCCGCGTCAAACTGGCGGCTCTTTAATTCATTCACGTCCCTTACCTCCCGCCTGTGTCAGTGCATAGAGTATGATGCCGTTGGAAATCAAAATGCGCATCACCTCAGACAGACCGCCTACATCGATCATGGCGTTGGCCACCTGAATGCCCATCGCCAGAACCCCCTGGAACAAAAAGGTACCGAGGATAACGTGATACACTTTGGCTTTGGAGACCGTCGCGCCGCCGATGAGGATGGCGCTGGCCGCAATGAAGCCCATCTGCTGAGGGCCGGCATAGAGTTGCATAAAGCCAAAGGACTGCGAGTAGATGATGATGCCGACCGCCGCGATGACGGTGGACAGCGTGGTTCCGATCACCCGCATTTTATCCACATTGATGCCGGAAGCCGCGGCAAAGGCCGGGTTGCCGCCCGCGGCCAGCATAGCTACGCCGGTTTTGGAGCGCTCATACAGGAACATCGCAAGGCAGCACAGCATCAGGAACATCAGCAGCCCCGTGGGCACTGAGATGCCGAATACCCTGAAGCGCAGGAAATTATCCAGCAGTCCGCCAAAGGAGGCGCCCATGTTGTGCATAGTGCGAAGGCCTGTACCCAAGGCCCAGGTCAGCTTGGGGTTGCGGAAGGGCAATACCATCCACGCAATACAAAACAGAGATACATAGCTGAAGCCAACATAGGTGGATACCGTCATTTCATTGCCCTTGAGGCGATTGAGCAGCAAGCCGTAGCCCCAGCCAACGGGGATGGCCAGTATAATAGCCAAAATCACCGCAAAGACAAAGGCGGGCCAGCCCGTCATGTTGTTTTCCATCGCGATCAGGGTGGCTAACAGCCCTGAGATGATGCCGATGGGCATGCCCAGGTTGAGGGAAATACCGCTCTGGATGCCCGGCAGCATGGCCAGCACCAGTACGCCGTACATGCCAAGCCGCTGCAGAACGTTGCTGACCATGCCGGGCAGGGCGATATTGTACAGCCCAGCCAGCACCAGCAGCAGCACGAAGAACATCAGGATGACAAATCGCGGCATGCCCAGCTTCTCCGCGGCCTGCTTGTAAAACAGAACCGCCAGCCCCAGCACCAGGAGGCCGAAGCCTACATACAGCATGTTTTCCGCGTTGCTCAGCAGGTTCATGCGTGAGATATCTTCCTGTTTGAGCACGCTGACAGCGCCGTTTTTCACGCTGCGGTCATAAATGCTCTCAAAGCTGTCGCCCCTGGCGCGAATGGCATCCATCATCTGGCGCGACGAACCCGCGATGAGCTCCGGGGTCAGCAGAGGGTCGAGCTGCGACACCTCTGAAAGAAGCGCGTCCAGATAGGGCATGGCCTCCTGCTCCAGCGCGCGTACATCGGCGCTGGGCACAAAGCCGGTCAGATCATCTATAACGGGACGAACGGCATCCACCGATACCGGGGCAGCTGCCTCAACTGCCTGCTCCGCCGCTTCTTCTATGACGGGCGCCGCGTCCTGCTTGGTCAGCAGGAAGGCCTGCTCTTCATTGTGCAGGGCAGTGTAGTAGGTCTCCAGCTTCCCGTCCAGCGCTGTGATGGCTTCCGAAAGCCCCGGAGAATCCAGGGTATAGATGCGCTCCAGCTGCAGGGCCGCCTCAACGCGGGCCGCCTCTTCCTGCTGGGCCACATAGGCCGACCGCTGGTTGCGGGTCATGCCCTGATCCTTGGCATAATCATAGGCCGCGTCGCTGGCATCCTTCACCAGCTTATCCATGATGGGGCGTACCGCCGCCGACATCACCGAATAGGCGCGCATCTTGTTGAGCGTTTCAAAGGTACTGGCATTTGACCGGCCGCTCAAACCGTATACGCCGGTGCCGATCATCCCCAGGGCAATGACAAAGATGAGGATGGATGCTACCAGCAGGCTCTTTTTAATCTTCATGCGATCTCCTCCTTGACGGAGATGCCGCTCATAGCCAGGCCGAACTCCTCATTGCTGTCGGAGGGCTTTAAAATGGCCGAAACCTTGCCCTCTGTGACAATAGCAATGCGGTCGCAGATGCTTTTCAGTTCCAGCAGCTCCGAGCTGACCATCACGATAGTCAAATTCATGTCGCGGTTAAGGCGCAGCAGGGTCTCAATCACCAGCTGTTTGGCGCCGATGTCGATGCCGCGTGTCGGCTCCGACACAAACAAAAACTTTGGATTGAGCGCAAGCGCCCGGGCAATGCAGACCTTCTGCTGATTGCCGCCGGACAAAGTACCTGCCCACTGCTGTGAGGATGTTGCGCGTATATCCAGTTCCTTCATCATCCGCTGAGCCGTTTCCCTGATCTTTCCCGTATTTTTCAGGCGGAAAGGCGCGGGCCTGAGAAAATCGCCGTTGATTTGCATGGCGGAGAAGGCGATATTGTCTTCAATCGCCTGATCAAGCAGCAGCCCAACGCCCCGCCTGTCTTCCGACACCATGGCCATGCCCTTCTCCAGGCTGGCGCGCGGCTGGTTCAGCGGGATCTCTTCGCCAAAGAAGACTACTCTTCCTTCGGCCGGGTAAATCCCCATAATGCCGTTGGGCAGGCCGATCTTCCCCTGGCCGGCCAGTCCGCCGACACCCAGGATTTCCCCCTCGTATACATCCAGATCAAGGCCGTTTAGCTGTTCTCCCGGCATATCGACATACAGCCCCCGTACCGACAGGGCGAACGGCGTATCCTTTGAAAACTCCCGCGCGTGCTCTGACGCGGCATCCGCCCCCTCACGGCCCACCATCAGGGAGGCCAGTTCGCCGACGCTTGTCTGGCTGACCATCTTGCAGGCCGCGAGCTTGCCGTCGCGCAGCACAGTAACACTGTCGGCTGCCTTCATCACCTCGCCCAAACGGTGGGTAATGAAGATGATGCCGATGCCCTCCGCGGCCAAAGCCTGCATAACGCCGATGAGTATATCTGCTTCCGATTCTGTCAGCACAGCGGTCGGCTCATCAAATACCAGAAGCTTGACGCCGGATTTATCGATCTCCCTGGCGATCTCCACAAACTGCATGTGACCGACCGGGAGGTTCTTGATCAGCTCCGATTCGGATATCCTGATGCCGATCTTGTTCAGCGCGGTCTGCGCGTCTTCGCTCATCTTCAGACTGTCCAGGCTTTCCAGGCTGCTGCCGAGCACCCGGCTGACCGGGTTGGGCCGGGAGATCTCGCGGTTGAGCTTGATATTCTCCGTCACCGTAAAACCGGGGATCAGCATAAACTCCTGATGGACCATGCCGATGCCCAGGTCTATCGCCTGATGCGGCGACTGAATCTGGACATCCTTTCCGTCCACCTTGATCTCGCCTTTAAAACCGCCGGTGCCGGTGATCACCGGCATACCAAACAGTATATTCATCAGGGTAGACTTGCCCGCTCCGTTTTCTCCAAGCAGGGCATGAATTTCTCCGGGCTTGATCTTCAGGCTGACATCCTTGAGCACCTGGTTTTCACCATAGCTCTTGGATATGCGATTCATCTCCAACACATAGTCGCCCAACGCGCCTTCCTCCTGTCACAAAGGGTAAGTATATTCATGGTCAAAGCCCGCAGGGCGGTGCCCGAGGGCTTTAAAGTCTGATTACTCTTTACTTTTCGAATAAGAGGCCCCGCCGAACGCTCGGCGGGGCCTGAGCTGTTTACATTACTGGGGCAGATAATCCGCGAAGTTGATGTTATCAAACAGCAGCATAAAGTACTTCTCGTACACCTTGCCGTTGTCATCTTCGTAGTTGCTGATGGTGGGCCCGTTGCTTACTTCCGCCAGGGAGGCAGCCAGCTGATCGGGATTGGTCTTCTCAGCGAACGCGCCGTTGATATACTTGGTCGCGTAGTTGAACGCGCCGTTGATGATGGACATGTTCACAGGCGCGGCCCAGGTGGAGAACCGCTCTTCAGCGTCATGCTCCTCGAGCACTTCGGCGGCCTTGGCGATGTAGGTCTCGATGTTGCCGTAGTCTTCAGGCTCAACAGCCAGGCCCAGGGAAGCGGGGAAGCCGTGGAAGGGGCTGGGGCAGCAGGGCAGAGGATAGAAGGCATTAGGCTCATCGAGGATGGCTGCCTGCAGGGCTTCCTGCATACCGCAGTTGGTGCAGAAGAAGGCGACCTTCTTGCCGGCGTATTCCTGCATGACCTTCGGCACATCTTCTAGGATGAAGTTCTGGGCGCCAACCATGCCGGCGTCGCCGGTGGGGTCGGGCGCGTCGCGCTGTACCAGCTCGATGCCGGCGCGGGCAGCTTCATCCGTCATGATGTTGTAACGGGCGACAATGGTCTCATAACCCATGTGGCGGGCGAAGGAGTAGTGGATCAGCACTTCCGCGCCCCACTCCTTGGCGGTCTCGACGATCTGAGCGCCGCCGTTGATTTCATCAACACCCATGACAACATCCGCGGCGGATGTGATGGACTGGGGATCCTCGGCGGGCACGCCGGCGATCAGGAGGATATCATCGCGCTTCAACTCAGTCTTGATCTGGGTGAAAGCGGCGGTCGCACCCTGAACGGCCTGCACCATGATGATGGCCTTAACCTGCGGATCAGCCGCGAAGGCCAGGATCTTGCCGATGGTGGTTTCTACTTCGGCGGCAAACTTATCAGGATAGGTATCAGTCACGACGATATCGGGATACTGTTCCTTAAGCTTTTCCGCGGCGCGGTATTCTTCCTCGCCCTGGGTGGTGGTGCCGGTGATGATGGCGATCTTATAGGGCTCCTGAGAAGCCATCGCCGGGATCATCATGGACAGGGTGAGAATCATCGCGAGCAACAGGACAAGGGTCTTCTTCATGCTTGGTTTTCCCCCTTTTATCATTCCGCCGGATATTTAAACGCTGTTCCCCGGCCGATGAGGGTATTTTACATGAATTTACACCCTTGTCAATACAGGTATTGCATGTTTTGTTCCGATGTAATTCATTTTGAAGGGGCCGCTCTCTTGTTCTTCCCCTGTTTTCTCGTTGATTTTGCATGATATGCCCTATGAAGTTGATCATCGCCGCATGAAAGCCCCATATTAATAATTATCCGAGAAATGTTAGCTTATGCTAACTGTACATAAAGACCGGGGACGGCCCAAAAGGACGCGTCCCGCGGTCTTTATCGGCCCGGCGCCTGCCGGGCCGAACGGCTTACACCCCGAAGGAAATATTGATATCCCTGGCCGAGCAGGCCATCGGCCCGTCCCAGAGAACAGGCTTGGATACGCCCGCTATGTCCTTGAGCGGGTTGGCGACGATCTCCCGGCCGCGCACGGCCATGGTGACGCCGTATTGGTCGTCCTTGATCATGCGCGCCGCGTGGGTGCCAAACTCGGTTGACAGCACACGGTCGTAGGCGCAGGGCGTGCCGCCGCGCTGGACATGGCCCGGGATGACCGTCCTCGCCTCCACGCCGCAGATTTCCTGCAGCTGCTGGGCGATGCGGTGGGATATGCTGTTGTAGGGGCTTTGCGCGCGGGCCTCCTCGCGCTTTTTCTTCTTCATCTCGCTCTCTTCCAAGTCCATGGCGCCTTCCGCCACACAGATGATGGTGAAGAACTTCTTTTGCAGGATACGCTCGTTGACCGCCTCGGCCACCTTGTTGATATGATAAGGAAACTCTGGCAGCAGGATCACGTCCGCGCCGCCGGCGACGCCCGCGTACAGCGTCAGCCAGCCCGATTTGTTGCCCATCAGCTCGATGACCATCACGCGGCCGTGGCTGTCCGCCGTGGTGTGGATGCGGTCGACCACATCAGTGGCGATCTCCACCGCCGTATGGAAGCCGAAGGTGAAATCCGTTCCCGCGATGTCGTTATCAATGGTCTTTGGCAGGCCGATGACATTGAGCCCTTCCTCCGCCAAAAGGGCTGCCGTCTTGTGCGTGCCGTTGCCGCCCAGCGTTACCAGGCAGTCCAGCTTCATCTGCTTGTAGTTGCGCTTCATTTCATCGATCTTGTCAAAGCCCTGGCTGTTGGGGCCGCGCATCTCGCTGAAGGGGGTGCGGCTGGTCCCCAGGATGGTGCCGCCGCGTGTCAGTATATTGGAAAACTGGCTTTTCTCCATCAAGCCATAATCGCCCTCGATCAGGCCGCGGTACCCATCGCGTATGCCGATAATCTCCGCGTCAAACATATGGTAGCTGGCCCTGACCACGCCGCGGATGGCGGCGTTGAGCCCCGGGCAGTCCCCGCCCGCTGTTAAGATGCCGATCCTCTTTTTCATATTCATCCTCCTTGAAAAACCCAAGAGGCTGCCTCGGCAGCCCCTTGGGTAAGTTTATTTGATACCGAATACGCCCAGGATATTGCGCGTGATGGACCTGCCGACGGTGTAGCCGGCGCCCGAAGCGGTTGAGCGCGTGAAGCTCTGCAGCATGCGTTCAACTGTGGATGGCTGCTGCCTGGGCTCCTTTGCGGGCTTGGCCTCTTTCCCTGCCGGCTGGGCCTGGGGCTCATACTGGCCGGTCTTGGGGTTGTAGACCAGCACGGGCGGTGCTTCCTGCCGGGCAGGCTGCTGTGGCGCGGGCTGCCCGGGCTGAGGCTGGGCCGGGGATTGCGGCTGCGGCGCGTAGACGGTCTGGGACTGAGCGGGCGGCGCGTAGGTGACAGGCCTCTGCATCTCGCGCTCCACATAGCCGCCGCTGATGGGGTCATAGACCTTGAATGTCATCACCTGCACCGGCTGGGCGGGCGTTTCCTCCCCCTGCGCCTGCTGCACGGGGATCTGCTGCAGCACGCTTGTCTGCCTGACGCCGGCCGCGGCAAAGCGCCCGGACAGCAGCTCGTAGGCGCTTTCGCCGTCATAGGCAGTCTCATACTTGCCCTTGATGTCGCTTGTCTCGATCAGCTCGCCGCGCAGGCTGTCGCTGATGGCGCCGATGAAGGACTGCGGCGGCAGAATAATGGCCCGCTGGACGACGGAAGGGCTGCCGTCCTCCTGCAGGAAGCTCAGCAGCGCTTCGCCGGTGGCCAGGTTGGTGATGGCCTCCTGCGTGTCAAAGGCGGGATTGACCCGGAAGGTCTGGGCGACCGAGGCGATCACCTTCTGCTCCGCCGGGGTGAAGGCGCGCAGCGCGTGCTGCACGCGGGCAGACAGCTGGCTCAGTATATTGCTTGGCACGTCAGCCGGGTTTTGGGTGATAAAGAACACGCCCACGCCCTTGGAGCGGATCAGGCGGATGGTCAGCTGGATCTTGTCAAGCAGCTCCTTGGTGCAATCCTCAAACAGCAGGTGCGCCTCATCAAAGAAGAACACCATCTGCGGCAGATCCTCATCGCCGCGCTCGGGCAGCAGCTCATAGAGCTCGCCCAGCATCCACAGCATGAAGGCGGAATACAGCGCCGGCCGCAGGAAGAGCTTGTCAGCCGACAGGATGTTGATCATGCCGCTGCCTTCCCCGTCGCGCACAAACCAGTCGGTGATGCTGAGCGCCGGCTCGCCGAAGAACTGATTGCCGCCCTGGTCCTCCAGCACCGCGATGGCGCGCTGGATGGCGCCGATGGTGGTCTTTGAGATGTTGCCGTATTGCAGCGTATAGTCCTGCGCGCGCTCGCCCACATAGGCCAGCATCGCCCGCAGATCCTTCAGATCGATCAGCAGCAGGCCCTCTTCATCCGCGATACGGAATACCAGGTGAAGCACGCCCGCCTGGGTCTCGTTGATCTGCAGCATGCGGGCCAGGAGAAGCGGGCCCATCTCGGACACCGTGGCGCGGACGGGGTGGCCGGACTTGCCGAACACATCCCAGAAGGTCACCGGGCAGGGGCGGTTGGTGTAGCTGGTCACGCCCGCTTTCTCCAGCCTCGACACGATGCGCTCATTTCGCTCGCCGGGCTTGGACAGGCCCGCCAGATCTCCCTTGACATCCGCCATGAACACGGGCACGCCCAGCTGCGAGAATCCCTCCGCCAGCACCTGCAGGGTCACCGTCTTCCCTGTGCCGGTCGCCCCCGAGATCATGCCGTGGCGGCTGGCCATTTTGGGCAGCAGGCACACAGCGCCTTCCGCGCTGGTTCCGACCCATATCTTGTTGTTCAGCAGCATCTTCTGTTCCCCCTTCATATAAGCTGTTATTCATTGATATAATTTATCCGGGTATCCAGCGATGAAGCAGGATACCGGGATTTTATGATACTTTGACGACCATGGCAACAGCCTGGGCGGACATGCCCTCACCCCGACCCTCAAAGCCCAGACCCTCCGTGGTCGTCGCCTTGACGGATACGCGGTCAAGCGGAATGCCCAAGGCCTGCGCCAGGTTTTCCCGCATCCGGGGGATGTACGGCAGCAGCCTGGGCCGCTGCGCCGCGATGGTGATATCACAGTTATAGGGCACAAAGCCCCGCTGGGCCATGCGCCGCGCAGCTTCCTTCAAAAGCCCGATGGAATCCGCGCCGCGGAAGCGCTCATCGGTATCGGGGAAGTGCGCGCCGATATCCCCCATCGCGCAAGCGCCCAGCAAGGCGTCCGTCAGCGCGTGGGCGGCCACATCCGCGTCGCTGTGGCCAAGCAAGCCCAATTCATAGGGGATATCCACCCCGCAGAGGATCAGCCGCCTTCCCTCTGCCAGCCGGTGCGCGTCATAGCCGAGCCCCGCGCGGGGAAACCGCTCCGCCAATAAAACCGCCTCCGCTCTCTCAAGATCGCCCGGCAGGGTGAGCTTAATGTTCTCCTCATCCCCTTTCACCAGGTATACGGGAATGCCCAGGGCCTCCACCAGCGAGGCGTCATCGGTCGCGGGGCCGCGCCGCTCCCTGTAGGCCCGTTCCAGCAGTTCGCGCCTGAAACCCTGCGGGGTCTGCACCCTCCGGAGCATGCCCCTGTCCAGGGTTTCGCAGGCCCTGCCTTCAGCGTCCACCCGCTTGACCGTATCGGTCATGGGCAGGGCGGGTACGCCGGAACCATGCCGGGCCGCGCTCGCGATCACATCCCGGATCAGCTCTTCCTTGACCAGCGGCCGCGCGCCGTCCTGCACCAGCACCAGTTCGCAGTCATCAGGCAGGGCGCGCAGAGCGCTCTGCACGCTACCGCCCCGGTCTTTTCCGCCCGCCACATAGGCATAAACAGGGATCTGCTCATGCTCCATCGCCGCGCGGATGAAGGGGATATCCACCTCTCTTGCGGCTACGACCAGGCCGTCACACAAACGGGCAAAGGGGGAGGCGCTGCGGCAGATCACGGGTCGTCCGGCAAGCGTCTGCAGGGTTTTCACGGTTGCTCCGCCCATGCGGCTGCCGCTGCCGCCCGCCGCGATGACAGCAAAGCAGCTCATGCCTGATCGTCCCCCGCCAGGCGCATGATGATAAAGTCATAGATTTCCTGCGCGCTGTCCATCCAGCGGTCGCGGAAGCGCGCGGCCAGTTCGGCCGTGGGCAGGCTGAGGTCAAGGGTCATCAGCGGCATTTTCTGCTCATGGATCTGCATGGAGACATGGTACTCGTTTCCCTGATCGTGCACAATGCGGGCAGACCGCTCCCGCTGGCGGCTGAATCGCTCGCGGTATACAGGCGCCTGCATGTCGACCGTATCAAGCAGGCTTTGCGGCGCTCTTGTCAGGAACAGCTCCAGCGCCTCCTCGCCCGCCGGCGTGATCTCATACAGATCGTCGGCCACCTGGGGGCTTCTGGCCGCCTGGCCGGCATCCCGCAGGTCAAACAGGGCGGTCTGCAGGTCGAAATAATTCATGATGTCGCATTCCAGCATAAAGGCGATCAGCTGCAGATTGCCGCACTCGCCCAGCTGCTTGAGGCTGTATAAAGTGAGCATCTTGCGCTCTATTTCTCCCAGACGGTGCTGCGGCAAATCCGCCATAAATTCACCCCCCATGCTGTTTATGCGCCCATTATACCATAATCCGCCGGCGGCTGTCTGTTTTTCTTGCCGAAGCGGCAGCGCGCAAAACATGAAACATGATTCATAAAACCTATTGACAATTATAGGCCGCAGTGATAAACCTGTAGTTAGAAAGTTAACTTGCTTTCGTGACTGAACGGAGGACTGACAGATGACAGGCAAAACGATCCGGCAGCTGCGCGTGGGCGACAAGGCCGAGCTGCGCAAAACCTTTGTCGAGGACGACGTAGCGGAGTTCGCCAGGGTATCCGGTGACTCAAACCCCGCGCATATGGATGAAAACTACGCGAAAACCACGCATTTCAAGACCCGTATCGTCCACGGCATGCTGGCAGGCTCCCTTTTCAGCGCCCTGCTGGGCACCGACCTGCCGGGCGTGGGCACCATCTATACAGGCCAGACGCTCAAATTTACCCGCCCCGTCCACTTTGGCGAGGAAATCACAGCCAGCGTGACCGTCAAGGAACTTAACGCGGAGCGCAACCGCGCCGTCTTCGAGTGCCTGGCGGTTAATCCCCAGGGGGAGCCGGTGATCGTCGGCGAGGCGACAGTGATGCCGCCCAAAGCGTCGTAAACAAAAGCCGCAGCCAAAGCTGAAACCCATGCCGCAAAACGGCATGGGTTTCAGCTTTTCTCAAGGCCCCAGAATTCTTTGATATGCCCCTCGATCTCTCTCCCACGCGCCCTGGTCACGCGGTAATGAGGCGGCAGCAGGCCGGCGTAGCCCGGCTGGCCATAGCGGTCATCGCACAGCAGTAATACGCCCCGGTCGCTGTCCGAGCGGATCAGGCGGCCGGCAGCCTGCAGCACCTTGTGCATGCCGGGGTAGCGGTAGGCGATATCAAACCCGTTATGGCCGCTGTTTTCCGCCTGCTCGCGGATGGCCTCACGGTCCGGCCCGATCTGGGGCAGGCCAACCCCCACCACGCACACACCGATCAGGGCGCTGCCCGGCAGGTCGATGCCCTCGGCAAAGATGCCGCCCAGCACGCACAGGGCGAGCAGCGGCTGCTCATCGCGCGTAAAAGCCCCGATAAAGTCCGCCCGCTTCTCTTCATCCATGCCCGTCTCCTGCACCATCAGGGGCAGACCGGAGAGCTGCTGCGACACCATGCTCATGTAGAGATAGGAGGGAAAAAACACGGCATACTTGCCCGCTTTGCCCAGGAACATGGCCCGGACGGCGGCAGCCACGGCTGCGGCGGTCACTTCGCGCTGCTGATAGCGGGTATTGAGCGGCACATGCAGGCAAAGCAGGTGCTCAGGCGGGAAGGGGGAGGGCAGCTCAAAGCACGCGTCCTCCTCATCGCCGCCAAGCAATTTGCTCATCTGCGGCAGGGGCGACAGGGTGGCCGAGTAGCAGACAAATCCGCAGAGCTTCTCGGTCGCCTTTTTCAGATAGGGCGTGAAATCAAGGCACAGCAGGCGCGCCGCCAGCTCACGGCCTTCTTTTTTAATGAGCAGCCTGTACTGCTCCGGCTCCGCCAATTGCCGCCCCAGCGCGTCATAAAAGCCCAGCAGCTCGCGGGAGAAGCTTCCGTCTCCCGCGGTTTCCGGATGCTGGCGGAGAAGCGCCAGCAGTTCATCGACCAGCAGATACAGGCCCTTTAAGGCAGGCTCTTCCTCCTCAAGCCCGCGCAGGGCAAGGAGCAGCTTGGCCGCTTGCTTGTAGACAGGGTGCTTTTTGCCATACCGCTTGCCTGTCTCCCTGCGGAACACGGCGAGCATCGCGCCTGATAATCCGCCTGACAGCGTATCGCGCAGGCGGTCGGGCAGGTTGTGCGCCTCATCCGCCAGCAGGGTCAGATCGCCCGGATTCTCAAATATGCGCTTGATGCGCACACGCGGATCAAAGGCGTAGTTATAGTCGCAGACCACGGCGTCCGCCAGCTCGCACAGCGCCAGGCTGAACTCAAAGGGGCACAGCTCATGCCTGTCCGCGATCCTTATCACTGCCTCCGTATCCCAGCAGGGCGCCTTCATGGCGGCCAGCAGGCCCTTCTCCTGCCGGAGATAGTGGCCCTTGGCGCGGGGGCAGTATTCCGGGTCGCAGCGCACCTCCTCCATGGGGCAGATCTTTTCACGCGCGTTGAGGGTGAGCGCTTTAAGCTTCAGCCCGCAGGCGCGCATGCGCCGGAACTCCTGCTCCATCGCGCGGCGGGCCGTTGTGCGGGCAGTGAGGCAATAAATCTGCTCGGTGTGCCCAAGCCCCAGCGCCTTGAGCGCGGGGTAGAGCACGGCGGCGCTTTTGCCTGTGCCGGTGGGCATGGCGGCATAGAGCCGCTTGCGCCTGAGGATCGCGGTATACACCTGCCCGGCCATCTCCCGCTGGCCGCCTCTGTAGGCGGGGTAGGGAAAGGGGAGGGCTTCTATGCTCTTGTCGCGGCGGGCGCGGTGGCGCTCCATGCGCTTGTGCCAGACGAGGTATTTGTCAAGCAGCTCAAAAAAGAGGGCCTCCAGATCGGCGATCCCATAGACGCGCTCAAACTGCGCGGTCAGCTCGCCGCGTATATCGGCGTAGCTGACGCGGACGGCGGCTTCCTGCAGTTCATCCCGCAGACAGAGCATGTAGCCGTAACACAGCGCCTGATAGAGGTGTTCCTTTTTAGCCTCCTCAGGCGGCACGCCCGGCGACAGCTTGATCTCCTCGATCAGGGGCGGCAGGGCATTCTCGTCATAAAGGTCCATCCGCCCGGATATATCGACCTCCACCCCCAGGCGGCGGCCCCGGTACTTCAGCCCCAACTCGCGCCTGGCCCCGCTTTTCTCCTGCCGGCTGAGGTGGGCCTGCCTGCCCTCCTCCATCAAGACGGATGAAAAAGGCAGGATGTCCGGCGGGAAAATTGAAAAGGCGACCAGCGCGCGCACCGACAGCCTGACCGCCGCGTGTGATTCTGCCTGCCGCCTCTTCCCCTCGCTCACATCCCGCCTCCATAGTCAACGCGGTTCAGGCACAGGCCCTGCGGCGGGGCCGTCGGGCCAAGCAGAAGCCTGTCACCGGTTTCAATAGCCCGCGCAAATACATCTTCCGGCAGCCGCTCCTGCCCCACATAGATCAAGGTACCCGCGATGATGCGCACCATGTTGTATAAAAAAGCGGTGCCGTAGATCACAAGGCGGATCTCATCCCCCTGCCTCTGTACGCTCACGCTGTTGACGCGGCGGATGGTCGTCCTGGATGTGCCGCCCGCCGCTTGAAAGGCCGCGAAGTCATGCGTGCCCGGCAGATGCCGGCAGGCGCGCTCCATAGCGTCAACATCCAGCGGCACCGATACATGGGCGCTGAGGTCACGCAGCAGGGCGCTGGGATGGCGGCGGTTATAGATCAGGTAGCCGTACTCCTTGCCCGCGGCGTCAAAGCGGGCGTGAAAATACGCGTCCACCTCCCGTCCCGCCGTCACGCGGATATCGCGCGGCAGTTTGGTATTCAAGGCAAAGGGCAGCTTGCCGGCCGGGATAGTTGATTCCATATCAAAATGGGCGCGCTGCCCGAGGGCATGCACGCCCGCGTCGGTGCGGCTGGCGCCGGTTATGCCGACGCGCTCGCCTGTCACCTTGAAGAGGGCTTCTTCCACCTTCTGCTGCACGCTGGGGCCGTTCAGCTGCCGCTGCCAGCCGCAGTAAGCGGTGCCGTCATACTCGATGGTGAGCAGGATCCGTTTAGACATATCGCGCCATCAAAAGCACGATGACAAAGAGGGCAGCCATGGACAGCGCCGCGAACAGGTCCCGGCGCCCTGTCTTTAGGACATGCAGCCTGGTCCGTCCCTCGCCGCCCCGGTAGCAGCGGCTCTCCATCGCCATCGCCAGATCCCCGGCCCGGCGGAAGGCGCTGACAAACAGCGGCACCAGAAGAGGGATCAGGGCCTTGGCCCGCTGACGCAGGGAGCCCGAGGTAAAATCGGCCCCTCTGGCGCTCTGCGCCTTCATGATCTTATCGGCCTCCTCGGCCAGGGTGGGGATGAAGCGCAGGGCAATGGTCATCATCATGGCCATCTCATGCGCCGGGAACTTGACCACTTTCAGCGGTGAGACCAGGCTTTCAAGTCCGTCCGTCAGGGTGACGGGCGGCGTGGTCAAGGTCATCACGCTGCTGCCCATCACCAGAAAAACAAGCCGCAAAGAGAAGTGAACAGCGTTATTGAGCCCCTCCGCGCTCACGCGGATGAACCACAGGCGGAAGATCTCCGTCTGCCCGCTGCCGAAGAAAAGGTTGAGGATAAAGGTAAATATAAGCAGGATGCGCAGCGGCCGCAGGGAGCGCAGCATCATCTTGTAAGGCAGGTTGGAGATTTTGCACGCCAGCGCCGTATACAGGGCGATCGGGATGTAGCCAAGGGGCGAACCCACCAGGAAGACGCAGACGATGAAGGCCATCGTCAGCATGATCTTGACGCGCGGGTCCATCCGGTGAACAGGGCTTTGCACGGGGTAATACTGCCCCAGCGTGATATCACGAAGCATGGCCGGCACCCCCTTTCAGATAAGCCGCCAGGCTGTCCGCCAGCTCCTCCAGCTGATAGCACTCGGGCAGCTCGATGCCTGACTCAGCCAGCAGATACCGCAGCCTGCTGGCCTGGGGCACATCAAGCCCCATGCCCGAGAGCCTGTCCACCTTTGCGAATATCTCCCCCGGGCTGCCCTCCATGACCAGGCGTCCCTTTTCAAGCACCGCCACGCGAGTGGCCAGCCTGGCCACGTCATCCATGCTGTGGGAGATCATCACCACGCTGGTGCCCTCCGCGTGCAGGCGGCGCACATCGTTCAGCAAAAAGTCCCTTGCCCTGGGGTCAAGCCCGGCCGTCGGCTCATCCAGCACCAGAATGCGCGGGCGCATCGCGAGCACCCCCGCCAGCGCCACGCGGCGCATCTGCCCGCCGGAGAGTTCAAAGGGCGATTTTTCGGCGATCTCATCATAGAGCAGGCCGATCTTGTCCATCGCCTCCCGTACGCGCGCGTCCACCTCGTCTTCGCTCAGGCCCATGTTACGCGGGCCAAAGCCGATGTCCTTTTTGACGGTCTCCTCAAACAGCTGGTGCTCCGGATACTGGAACACAAGGCCGACGGCAAAGCGCAAGGCGCGCTTGTCGCTGGATTTTTCGTTGATATCCTGCCCGTCCAGCAGCACGCGCCCGGACGTCGGCTGCAGCAGGCCATTTAAGTGCTGCGCCAGCGTGGACTTGCCGCTGCCCGTATGACCGATCAGCGCCAGCAGGTCATGGTCCTCTATCACCAGGTTCACATCGTGCAGGGCGGTCGACTGGAAGGGGCTGCCCTCCTGATAGGTGTGACTGAGGCCCTCAAGCTTGATGGGCAATGGCTCGCACCTCCCGCACTACTTCATCGGGCGTCAGCACATCCTCGCGGATGCTGACACCGCGTTCCCTGAGCATATGGGCCAGCTGGGTCATCGGCGGCACATCCAGGCGGTACTCGCGTATCTTATCCACCTGCGAAAACACCTCCCTGGGCAAGCCATCCATCACCAGTTTGCCCTTGTACATCACGGCGACGCGCGAGGCTTTGGCCGCCTCCTCCATGAAGTGGGTGATCCACACCACGGTGACGCCCCGCTCGCGGTTTAGTTTCAGCGCGGTTTCCAGCACCTCTTTGCGCCCGGAGGGATCCAGCATGGCGGTCGCCTCGTCCAGCACTATGGCCTCCGGCTGCATGGCCAGAACGCCCGCGATGGCGATGCGCTGCTTTTGCCCGCCGCTCAACAGGTGCGGCGCGCGGTCGGCAAAGTCCGTCATGTTGACGGCCTGCAGCGCCCCCTCGATCAGCCCCGGCATCTGGGCGGAGGGCACGCCCAGGTTTTCAAGCCCGAAGGCCACATCCTCGCGCACCACGGTGGCGACGATCTGGTTATCCGGGTTCTGGAACACCATGCCGCAGCGCTTGCGGATCTCCCAGGTGTATTTGTCATCCGCCGTATCCATGCCGCTGACGAAGACCTTGCCGGCCGTCGGCGTATACAGGCCGTTGAGCAGCTTGGCGATCGTGGACTTGCCGGAGCCGTTATGCCCAAGCAAAGCCACAAACTCGCCCCGCTTGATATCCAGGCTGACATTGTCAACGGCGAACTGCTCGCCCTCTTCATAGGCAAAGCTCAGGTTCTGCAGGCTGATATGGGCCTCACTCATTGCGCTTCCCCCCTGTTGAAGGCCGTAGCCATGTCGAACTGCCGGTAAAACGCCTCCCGGTACTCGGGCAGGCTGTCTGATAGGATGGCATCCCGCACTTCCTGCATCAGCTTCACCAGATAGCGCAGGTTGTGGATGCTGGCAAGCCTCGGCCCCGTGATCTCCCCCGCCTTGAACAGGTGGCGGATGTAGGCCCTTGAATGGTGCGTGCAGGCAAAGCAGTCGCACTCGGGGTCAATGGGGCCGAAGTCGTCTTCATACTTCTTGTTCTTGATCACCATGCGCCCGCTGCGGGTGAGCAGGGTGCCGTTTCTCGCGATGCGGGTGGCCAGTACGCAGTCAAACATGTCGATGCCGCGCGCCACGCCCTCGATCAGGCAATCGGGCGTGCCCACGCCCATCAGGTAGCGGGGCTTGCTCTGCTCATAATGCGGCTGCATGGCGTCGAGCATGTCGTACATGATCTCCTTGGGCTCGCCGACGGACAGACCGCCGATGCCGTAGCCGATGAAGTCCATGGCTTTGAGGGCCTTCACGCTCCGGATGCGCAGATCCTTTTCAAACGCTCCCTGCACGATGCCGAACAGGGCTTGATCGGGTCTGGTGTGCGCCTGCTGGCAGCGCAGGGCCCAGCGATGCGTCCGCTCCATGTTTTCAAAGGCCGTCCTGTAGTCGCAGGGATAAGGGGAGCAGACGTCAAAGGCCATGGCGATGTCGCTGCCAAGCGCCTGCTGGATGGCCATCGACTCTTCCGGGCCCATGAATAGGGGCCGCCCGTCCAGATGGCTGCGGAAGTAGACGCCTTCTTCCTTGATCTTCCTGAGGCCCTCCAGCGAAAACACCTGATAGCCGCCCGAATCGGTCAGGATCGGCCGGTCCCAGTTCATGAACTTGTGCAGGCCGCCCGCCTTCTCGATAAGCTTTTCGCCCGGCCGCAGGTGAAGATGATAGGTGTTGGAGAGGATGATCATCGCCTCCAGGCCCTTCATTTCCTCTGCCGTCATGGCCTTCACCACCGCCTGGGTGCCTACAGGCATATAGATGGGGGTGGGGATATCGCCGTGGGGCGTATGCAAAACGCCCGCGCGGGCACCGGTGCGCGCGCAGGTCTTGATCACTTCAAACGCAAATGGTTTTGTCATATTATCCAAGGGTCACGATCTGAGGCCAGATAGCCGCCAGCCCTTCCAGCTCTTTTCTCCACCCGGTCCAGATGCCCTTATCCTCCGGCGGGGCCACAAAGACCATCTGCTTGCCGGTGATGGGGTGCGAAAGGGAGAGGCGCATGCCCCACAGGGCGATCTGCTGGCCGGGTTTGCCCTTGCCATAGCGGTTGTCACCCCACAGCGGCAGGCCGGCGTTGGCCATCTGCACGCGGATCTGATGGGCGCGTCCTGTTTCCAGCTTCACCGCCACCAGGCTCTGATCCTCCCGCAGCGCGGCGCAGTGGTAGCTGAGCACAGCCTGCTTGCCCTGCTTGAGATAGCCGGGCACCACGCGTACCATGTTATTCTGCTCATCCTTCAAAAGGATGTCGCGCAGGGTGTCGTTCTCCTTCGCCCTGCCCTCCACCACCGCGGCGTACTCGCGCTTGAGCGTCCCCTCTGTGATCTGCGCGCTCAGCCGCGCCGCCGCCTTGCTGGTTCTGGCAAAGCAAAGCAGGCCACCCACAGGCCTGTCCATCCTGTGCACCAGCCCCAGGAAAGCTTCGCCGGGCTTTTCATACTTTTCCTTGATATAGGCTTTGAGCAGGCCCAGCATGTCCTGGTCGCCTGTGCTGTCGCCCTGCACCAGGAGATTGGGCTCCTTGAGCGCCACGATCAGGTGATTGTCCTCAAACAGGATCCGGGGTGTCTCAAACATCGCTTATTTATCCTCTCCCGCCGTCCAGCGGCCCGAACAGCCGCAGGGCAGCAGCCCGCCGGATGTAACCGGCAGCGTCAGCTCATCCGCTTCCGCTTTTCCCCCATGGCGCGCGCATACTGTCTTTTCGATGATATTGCGGATCACGGTCGGCTGGAAACCGGTCGTGTAGCTGTTGACCAGGAAAAAGGCCGCCCGTCCGCTCAAAAGCTGCGCCGCGGTATCCACCAGGGCATACAGCTCATCCTCCAGCTTCCAGACCTCGCCCGAGGGGCCGCGGCCGTAGCTGGGCGGATCCATCAGGATGCCCTCGTAGCTGCTGCCCCGGCGGATCTCACGGCGCAGGAAGGCCATCGCGTCCTCCACGATAAAGCGGCAGCCGTCCTGGCGCAGGCCTGACAGGTCCCGGTTTTCCTTCGCCCATTGGTTCATGCCCTTGGCCGCGTCCACATGCGTGACATCAGCGCCCGCCTGCATGCAGGCCAGGGTCGCCCCGCCCGTATAGGCAAAGAGGTTCAGCACCTTGGCGTTTCCTTTGCCCTCAAGCGTCTTTCGCATCCAATCCCAGTTAGCCGCCTGCTCGGGAAAAAGGCCCGTATGCTTGAAGCCGGTGGGCCGCACAAAAAAGCGCAGACCCTTGT
>CAYZRZ010000010.1:0-24033 GCA_964480995.1 uncultured Christensenella sp. | reverse complement strand
CTTGCGGGACGGCTGCAGGGTTGAGGGGGAGATCCATTTTACGGTTGTTATTCAGAATATGTCCTCACAAAATCTTCGCGTCAGAGCCATGCCGTTTTTTAGCGAAAAGGCACAAGCGCTGTACATGGAGCTGGGCATATCTGTTGATCAGGACGCGGCTGAATTCACGGTGGATGGCGGCGGGGAGCAAAGCTTGATATGGCGCTTTACAGCGATTGCCGGGAAGACAGTGGGTTTTGATCCCTCTCTGATCAATGCACAGGACCTGGTTTTTCAATTACGTGTTGCAGCTGAGGCGGTTATGCCATGAAAAGATTGAGCTTGTTCTGCCTGATTATCATGATACTGATGATGCCTGGAACGATCCGCGCGGCAGCCGTGCGGCCCGGCGATACGCCTCCGCCCGCCAAGCTGGAGCTGATGATGAACGCCGGTTTCATCTTCCCCTCCGCCTTTTCAAACTGCGAAGCCGGAATCGAAAACCCTGAAGACAGCGGTCTGATGCTCCGTTATACATTGACCATCGAGCCTGGGGAACTGGCGCGTGCAAGCGGAATGATATTGGATGAATCTGAGCCCATCCCGCTGTATCAAAGCGAGTTGATAGCCCCGGGGGAGAAGATTGATGCGTTCAGGCTCAATGCCTTGCCCGGGGGTACATGGCTGCCTGTTGGAGAATACCGGGCAGTGATGACTGTGATGCCGCTGGATAAACAGGGCAGGCCTGCTTTGGATAGTGAGTTCGCCGTGCAGGTATTTGTATGGGTCATGGCATCAGATGTTGAGGCGCAAGCAGACGAAGACGGAATGCTTGATTTACGTCTATATAATGGAAGAATCACCCCTGAACGTTATGCGCTGATCGTAAAAGCGAAGGATCTCGGGCAGCCACATGGGATTGATGTAAACGATTTGGGCATGGAGCATAGCTTTGCGGTGATCGCTCTGAGCGATGAGCTTGCGCCTATGCGGGGGACCTTTCTACAGCTGCGTCTGCTGCCGGATGGTACCGCGCTCCGGACGGGGCGCTATGAGGCCTGGCTGATCAGGCTGCGGCAGGGGGAGGCGGCCTATGCCGAGTCGCGGGTGCTGCTGGAAGTTCCGGACATGGTTACACCGCTGACCGAGTCCCCGGTTCTGCCTGCCGCTATGAAGGAACTGGCACAAGCGGTTGTCAATGCGGAGCATCTGCTGAGCCTGCGGTGACAAAATCTTCCAGAAGAAAAACAATCCCGAAACTTGACGCAATGTAGAATAATTATATATTAGGTGATAAATTATGCGTCCGGGTCGTCGAAAATTGTGTGCGGCGCAGCTGGTGACAACTACCTGTAGATATTTGGACTTATCAACAGCGGTGGGGCTATGCAAGTCTTTGGGACGGCCGGAGCGTTGAAATAACCGGCGTATTGTGGTATTCTACTGCTCGAAGTGGATGTTAATGGCAGTTATCCACAGGAAACTTATCCACAGCTATCGGATTGTCTCTGATGAGCGGTGTTTTTTTGACGGATCATATACGTTAAGGGAATATTACGATTGTATAAAGCGATGCAAATGATGGAGGTCGGCGCAGTGAATTATCAGGCAGTATGGGATTCGGCATGCCAGCTGATGAAGGCGGAGATGAGTGATGTCACCTACTCCACCTGGATCGCGGCTGCCCTGAAGCCTCTGGGCCTGAATGCCAACCGTTATTATATTGAGGCCGCTACCGATTTTTACTACGGTTTTGTCGTACCCCGTTATTCCGTCATGATCTCCAATGCCATCAAACAGGTCATGGGCGGCGATGTGCAGCTGAACATTCTCACACCCAAGCAGGCGGCTGATTACCGCAGCGGCGGAGACGGGGCAGCCAAAAAATCTGTTCCCAAACTGAACAGCAGGTATACATTTGATACTTTTATCGTTGGCAGCGGCAATCGCTTTGCTCACGCGGCTTCTCTTGCTGTCGCCGAATCCCCCGCTGATGCTTATAACCCCTTTTTCATTTACGGTGGGGTAGGGCTGGGAAAAACGCATCTGATGCAGGCCATCGGCCACTACGTGCTGGAACAAAAACCCGAGGCTCGCATCGAGTACGTGACCAGCGAAACCTTTACCATCGAGCTGGTCGCCGCTATTCAATCCAACAAAAACGCGGCTTTCCGCGAAAAATACCGCAATGTGGATGTGCTGCTTATTGATGACATTCAGTTCATTGCCGGGCGCGACAGTACGCAGGAGGAATTCTTCCATACCTTTAACGCATTGCATAATGCCGGCAAGCAGATCATTATTTCTTCCGACAGGCCGCCCAAGGAGATCGCCAGGCTGGAGGAAAGGCTAAGAAGCCGCTTTGAATGGGGATTGATCGCCGATATCCAAAAGCCGGACATGGATACCCGCTGCGCCATCCTGCGCCGCAAGGCAACGGATGACATGATCAAGGTAGGCGACGACGTCCTGCAAATGATTGCTCAGCGCGTGGATTCCAACATCCGCGAGCTGGAAGGGAGCCTTAACCGCCTGGTCGCGTATGCATCGCTGTCAAAGCGGGAGATCGACATGAAGCTGGCTGAGGAAGCGCTGCGTGAAGTGTTTCAGGATCATACGCCTACCTCCATTACGGTGGATGAGATCATCCAGGCAGTCTGCCAGTACTACGCGGTGACCCCTGAGGAGGTGCGCGGACCGCGCCGCAACCAGAGTTTCGCCGTGCCCCGGCAGATGGTGATGTACCTTTCCCGCAAGCTGACCAGCGCCTCCCTGCCCAAGATAGGCGAAAGCCTCGGCGGTCGGGACCATACCACGGTTCTTCATGGCTGTGCCAAGATCGAGCAGCTGAGCCGGGCGAATGCCGCTTTGAAAAACGCTATTGATGATATCGGCAAGCAGCTGAGACGGGGGAACTGACCAAGCAATACCACGGGACCCGAGCCCAATGCGGCCGGTATAAGCTCCCTTCCTGCCGCCGCTTTAAGAGCGGCGGTTTTTTCAATGTCCTTCATTGGAAAACTGAATGTGATTGATCTATTTTGGTCTATTTTGATCTATTTTCTTATTCCTGCTATTGACAAGAAAGGGGATGCGTGGTACATTGAATCCACGGATTAGCACTCGAACATCGAGAGTGCTAATCCAACGGAAGAGAAAGAGGGGGGGAGCGAAAGGTGCAGCTGGACGAGCGCAAGAAGCGCATATTACAGGCTGTGATCGATGACTATATATCGACCGCGGCACCGGTAGGTTCCCGTACCATCTCAGGCAAGTATATCTCCGGCCTGTCCAGCGCAACCATCCGCAATGAGATGAGCGATCTGGAAGAGCTGGGCTATCTTGTTCAGCCGCATGTGTCGGCCGGCCGCGTGCCCAATGTCCGCGCCTACCGCCTGTATGTCGACAGTCTGAGCGACCGCTTGGCTCAGGAACTTGAACAGGAAGAGGCGGAGGAGATTCGCCGGGCTTTCATCGGCCGCCTGAACCCCTTGAGCGACGTGGCTGTAGCGGCCGCGGAAGCCTTGAGCGACATGACCCAGTATGCCTCCGTCGTCCTTGCTCCCAGGCAGGATGAGCTGCGGATACTCAGCATGCAGCTGGTGCCCATCAACCGCGCTTCGGCGCTGGTTGTGGTAGTGACCGACGGCGGCGTATTCCGCGACAGTGTCATCAGCGTATCCCAGATGCTGGACACGGACGGATTATATGCCATCAGCCGGATGCTGACGGAGCGGCTGCGCGGCAAGACCCTCAAGGAAGCGCAGCAGCTTTTAAAAATATATGCCCGGCATGCCAACTGGGACGAGCAGGTGCTTGGCGGCATCGCGGAGCTGGCGGGCCAGCTGGACCGGCAAAACGCGGGGGAAGAACTGAAGGTGGCCGGTTCTCACAGGATGCTGCAGCACCCGGAGTATGCTGATGTGGATAAGGCAAGGCAGGTGCTTTCCGCGCTCAATGAGCGCAGCGGTCTGCTTGATTTGCTCAAGGAGGATACACTTGGCGAGTACAGCGTCCGCATCGGTCCGGAGTGCGGCATCGACTGCCTGAGCGACCTGTCGGTCGTGACGGTTTATTATGATGTCGGGCACGGGCACAGGGGGACGCTTGGCGTCGTCGGTCCCCTGAGAATGCCTTATTTAAAGGTACTCAATACCCTGAAGGTGGCCGGTCAGACGCTGAGCGATCTGCTGGCTGCCAGCAGTAACAATTGACCCGGAGGATATATGAAACACTCTAATGACAAGGGCCGGAATCAAGAGGAGCTGGAGACGCCTGCGCAGCAGCCCGAAGAGGAACAGCCCGGGCAGGAACAGCAGGCAGCGGAGACGCCGGATACGGGGGCGCTCGAAGAAGCGCTGCTCAAAGCCGAAGCTCAGCGGGATGAATACCTCAACATGGCCCAGCGAGTCCAGGCGGATTTTGATAACTTCCGCCGCCGCAACGCTTCAGTGAGAAGCGAAGCCTTTGATGACGGGGCCGCCGCGTTTATCAAAACCATCCTGCCTGTGTGCGACAACTTTGAACGCGCGCTGGAGCAGGAGAGCCCGGACGAGGCACTTCTCAGCGGCGTGCGCCTGGTACACAAGCAGCTGATTGAGGCCCTTGAAAAGCGCGGTGTCACCGTGATCGACCGAAAAGGCGAGGTGTTCGACCCCAAGCAGGAGGACGCGGTCGTCCAAGGAACGCCTGATGAGGGTGAGCCGGGCACCGTCGCCCAGGTGCTGATGAAGGGATACCGCATGGGTGATACCGTGCTGCGCCACGCGATGGTGAAGGTCATCGTCGGCTGAGCACCGCAACAGATAGCATACAACGATTTTATTGATAGAAAGAGGATTGCAACATGAGCAAAATTATCGGCATTGACCTTGGAACGACCAACAGCTGCGTCGCGGTGATGGAAGGCGGCGAAACCGTCGTGATTCCAAACCCCGAAGGCGCGCGCACAACCCCCTCCGTTGTCGCCTTCTCCAAGGACGGCGAGCGTCTGGTAGGCCAGATCGCCAAGCGACAGGCCATCACCAACCCGGAGCGGACCATTTCGTCCATCAAGCGCAAAATGGGCACCGATTATAAGGTGACCATCGATGGCAAAGCCCATACCCCTCAAGATATCTCCGCGATGATCCTGCAGAAATTGAAGAAGGACGCAGAGGCCTACCTGGGCGAGACAGTCAACCAGGCCGTCATCACCGTGCCCGCCTATTTCTCCGATTCCCAGCGCCAGGCCACCAAGGATGCCGGCCGCATCGCGGGTCTGGAGGTGCTGCGCATCATCAACGAGCCCACCGCTGCCTCTCTGGCCTATGGCCTTGATAAGGAGCACGCCCATAAGATCCTGGTCTATGATCTGGGCGGCGGCACCTTTGACGTCTCGATCCTGGAGATTGGCGACGGTGTGTTTGAAGTGCTGGCAACCAACGGCGATACCTTGCTGGGCGGCGATGACTTTGACAACCGCGTGATTGACTACATAGCGGAAGTGTTCCGCAAGGAGAACGGCATCGATCTCAAGAAGGATCGCATGGCCTACCAGCGCCTGAAGGAAGCGGCCGAGAAGGCCAAGATCGACCTGTCCGGCGTGATGGCAGCCAATATCAACCTGCCCTTCATCACCGCCGATGCCAACGGCCCCAAGCACCTTGACATCACCCTGACCCGCGCGAAGTTCAACGAGCTGACCGCCGATCTGGTGGAGCGCACCATCGGCCCGATGCAGACCGCGCTGAAAGATGCGGGGCTGACTGCTTCCCAGATCGACCGCGTGATCCTGGTCGGCGGTTCTACCCGTATCCCCGCCGTGCAGGACGCTGTGAAGAACGTGACAGGCAAGGAACCCTTCAAGGGCATCAACCCTGATGAGTGCGTGGCCATCGGTGCTGCCATTCAGGCAGGCGTTCTGGGCGGCGAGGTCAAAGATGTCCTTTTGCTGGATGTTACGCCTCTGTCCCTGGGCCTTGAGACCGAAGGCCATATCTTCACCCGCCTGATCGAGCGCAATACGACCATCCCGACGGAGAAGTCCCAGGTGTTCTCGACCGCCGCTGACGGGCAGACCACCGTTGAGATCCATGTACTGCAGGGTGAGCGTCCCATGGCTTATGACAATAAGACCCTTGGACGCTTCCAGCTGACCGGCATCCCGGCCGCGCCCCGCGGCGTACCCCAGATCGAGGTGAAGTTCGCCATCGACAAGAATGGCATCGTCAGCGTGTCTGCCAAGGACCTGGGCACCGGCAACAGCCAGAACATCACCATCACGGCGACGACCAACCTGTCTGAAGACGAGATCAACGCCCGCGTGAAGGAAGCCGAGCAGTACGCAGAGGAAGACAAGCGCCGCAAGGAAGAAGTGGAGACACTTAACCGCGCGGATAACCTGATCTATGACCTTGAAAAGCAGCTGCGTGAAAACGGCGCCAAGCTCTCGGATGCCGACAAATCTACCGTTGAAAATGAAATCGCGGCCTTCAAGAAGGTCCGTGAGGGCGGCAAGGCTGATGAGATCAAGCCCGCGATGGACACGATGACCCAGAAAGTTTACGAGATATTCGGCAAGCTTTATCAGGATCAGGGCGCTCAGCCCGGCCAGCAGTCAGGCACGCAGGGGCCTGTTGAAAACGCCGATGGCTCCGTAGACGCGGACGGCGAAGTGCACTAAGCTGCAGCGCGCGTTTCGGGGCTGCAAGTGTAAAGCCGCTTGCAGCCCCATACGGCGTTGATTACCCCCTTGGTTAAGGAGAGATGAATGGCAACAAAACGAGATTATTATGAGGTGCTGGGGGTCGGCAAAACTGCCAGCCAGGAAGATATCAAAAAAGCCTACCGCAAGCTGGCCAAGGAATCTCACCCCGACCTGCACCCTAACGATAAAGCGGCGGAGGAGCGCTTCAAGGAGATCAACGAAGCAAATGAGGTGCTGTCCGATACCGACAGGCGCGCGCGCTATGACCAGTTCGGCATGGATGGGCCGCAGATGGGCGGGGGCGGTTTTGGCGGATTCGGCTTCGATCCCGGCCAGATGGGCGGGTTTGAGAACATATTTGACCAGCTCTTTGGCGGCGGCATGGGCAATGCCAGATCGCGCAACGCGCCCCAGCAGGGTAATGATCTTCGCTTCAGCCTGGGGATCAGTTTTGAGGAAGCGGCCGCCGGTGCCAAGAAGTCTTTTGAATTCAGCCGCAATGAGAGCTGTGATGTCTGCCACGGCAGCGGGGCCAAAGCAGGCACCCAGCCACAGACCTGCCAGACCTGCAATGGCAGCGGCCAGGTGCGCTCTTCAGGCGGGTTCATGGTAACGGTCAGGCCGTGCAGCACCTGCGGCGGCACAGGCAAGGTGATCAAGGAACCCTGCGCAGGATGCAGCGGTTCAGGCTTCAAAAAGCATAAACGCACCGCCAATGTGAACATTCCTGCAGGCATTGATGAGGGTCAGGTCATTGTGCTGGGCGGTCAGGGAGAGCCGGGGAGAAACGGCGGCCCCAACGGCGACCTGCAGATCGTGATCCATGTGGCTCCGCATAAGCTGTTCAAGCGCGACGGCATGAACCTCTATATGGAGATGCCCATCAGTTTCGCCCAGGCGGCTTTGGGAGCGGAGCTTGATATCCCCACGCTGGAAGGCACCGTAAAACAGAAGATCCCTGAGGGAACGCAGACCGATACCACCTTCCGTATCAAGGGAAAGGGCATGCCCCGCCTGCGAACAAACGTCAAGGGTGACCTGGTCGTCACGGTGCGGGTGGAGGTACCGAAGCGTTTGAGCGAAAAGCAAAAGGAACTGCTGCGCCAGTTTGATGAGGCGACAGGCAGCAAGGAAAACGAAAAGCAAAAGAGCTTTAAAGAAAAGGTAAAAGAAATTTTCCAGTGATATGCGCTGACACAGCCGCCTCCGGGCGGCTTTTTTTGTTATCATGTCTGAATTCTCCCGGGACTAACAAGCTGAAAATCCTTAGGCCTTTGTTCTTTCCTTTCCTCTTTTTATATTCGATTTTTTGCTGACATCCTGTTATTCTGTCAAAATATCATGTATAATCCTGGCATAACAATCTGATGAGGTGAGGCGTATGCGGTATTCAGGCCTTTTTACCAAGCAAAAACTGATGCGCACGGTGCTGCTGGCTCTGCTGCCGGCAGGGCTGGGGTCCATCTACTTCTTTGGCTGGCGGCATGTGGTAATGGCATTGGCCGTTGCCCTATGCGGTGCCGCGGCCGAATACCTGGTCATGCGGTCGATCAACAAGGATAAGGCCAAGGTGAGCGAGGCGGTGTTCGTAACAGCGGCGCTGTATACGCTGACACTGCCGCCCCTGACGCCGATGTGGATCGCCGTGATCGGCATGCTGTTTGCGATCGTGTTTGCCAAAATGGCTTTCGGCGGCTTTGGGCGCAACATTTTCAATCCTGCTTTGGCCGGGCGCTGCTTTGTTTACATTGCCTTCCCCACACAGATGACGATGGAATGGCCGTTGCCTTTCTCCGGCTTTCCGGGCGGCTTTGCCGCGTGGTCAGCCAGGACCGCGGCAGATACAGTGGCTTCGGCTACGCCGATTATCACACTGAATGAAGGCGGGGCCGCGGCTCCCGTGTCTCAGCTGTTCATGGGCACCATCGCCGGCAGTCTGGGCGAGACGAGCGCCTTGCTGATCCTGATCGGCGCTGCCTATTTGCTGTATAAAAAAGCGGCGAGCTGGCAGATGATGGTGTCCACGCTGCTTGGCGCGGGCGCGCTGTCAAGCGTGTTGTACCTGACAGGCGTGAGCAATGCCGCGCCCTGGTTTACACTGCTGTCGGGCGGTTTGATGTTTGGCGCGGTCTTCATGGCGACCGATCCGGTCTCAGCGCCCAATGAAAAAACCGTCCAGTGGATCGCGGGATGCCTGATGGGGGTGATCACGGTGATCATCCGCACTTTTTCGCTGTTTACGGAGGGCATGATGTTTGCCATCCTGATCGTCAACGCGCTTACCCCGCTGCTGGAACTGAAGTATAAGCAGATGAAGCAAGCGCGCAAGGTGAAGGGAAAGGAGGCCGCGGCATGAAGAAAGGACATATTTATACCATGGGCTTTATGGTCGTGCTGACCGGTATATTGGTGTTCGCGCTGGCCTTTGCCTATGAAGGATTCAAGCCCGCGATCACCGGCAACGAGCAGCTTCGAGAGCGCCGCGCCGTGCTGGACTCGCTGGGGCTGGATCAGGGTCTGAGCGATGGCGAGGTCAATGCCACTTTTGAATCCCTCATCAAGCCCGGTGATGTGAACGGCAATGAGGCATACGAGTTCATGCAGGATGGAGAAGTCAAAGGCTATGCCTTGCCATTCACAGGCGCCGGCCTGTGGGGCAGCATATCAGGCTACCTGGGCGTGAACGCCGATATGACGCGTACCACCGGTATTGTGTTTACTGCTCAGAATGAGACGCCGGGTCTTGGCGGAAGGATCGACGAAACGCAGTACAGAGAACAGTTCCGAGGGCTGCCCGTTGACGCCGATCGGCCAATCGAGTATGGCGACCATAGTGATTATCGTGTGGATGCCATCACAGGCGCGACGCAGACATCAAGCGCGGTGCTGCGTATGGTCAACCGGATGATGCAGGATGTCATTTTTGCGGGGGAGGCGGACTGATATGGCGGATAAAGCAGGCAAAATCATAAAAACACAGCTTTTTACGGAGAATCAGGTACTGCGCCAGGTGCTTGGTATCTGCTCCTCCCTGGCCGTCACCAACTCCATGAGCAATTCTCTGGTCATGGGCTTGGGCCTCAGCTTCGTGACCGCGCTGTCGAGCATGACGCTGTCAGCCATGCGGGAGATCATCCCGCACCGGGTCCGGATGCTGGCGCAGACGCTGGTGATCGCCGTCTACGTGATCCTGGTGGATCTTTTCCTGAAGGCTTACCTGCCGGATATTTCTAAGACACTCGGACCCTATGTGGGGCTGATCATCACCAACTGCATCATCATGGGCCGCGCGGAAGCCTACGCGCAGAAAAACCCGCCCGTTCCCGCGCTGATCGACGGGTTCTTCGCGGGCTTGGGCTATACAGGCGTTCTCCTGATCATTTCCCTGATCCGCGAAGTGCTCGGCTTTGGCACGGTCTTCGGCATGAACATCAATTTCGTCGGCTTTGAGACCTGGACCATCATGATCATGCCGCCGGCAGCTTTCTTCATCATCGGCGCGCTGATCTGGTTCCTGGGCGCAAGGGCAGCTAAAAAGACCGCGAAAGCCGCGAAGTAAGGAGGGAACATTATGCCGCAAATCAGCCCCTTTGTCATTTTCTTTGCCTCGATCATCACCAGCAACATGGTGCTTACAAACTTCCTGGGCATGTGCTCCTACCTGTCGGTTTCCAGCGAATACAAGACGGCGACAGGCCTGGGCATGGCTGTCACCATGGTGCTGACGCTGACCACCGTGATCAACTGGGCGGTTTATCATTATGTGATCGTGCCGCTTGGAATTGAGTATCTGCAGTACATCATCTTTATCATGGTGATCGCCGCGGTCGTGCAGATCCTTGAGATGATCATGGACCGCTACACGCCGGATCTGCACGCGAAGCTGGGCATCTTTCTCCCCCTGATTACCGTGAACTGCGCCATCTTCGGCGTCACGCTGTTTGTCGTGATCAGGAATTACGGCTTCTTGCAGACACTGCTCTTTGGCATCGGTTCCGGCCTTGGCTGGTGGCTGGCCATCGATATGCTCGCCGCCATCCGCGAAAAAATGGCGAAGACAAAGCTGCCTGCCGGCATGTCAGGCACGGCGATCAGCTTCATCATCACGGGCATCATGGCGATGGCCTTCATCGGCTTCTCGGGCATCTTCACCATTCAGTAAGGAGGCGGGGCAATGGATTTTTCTGTTATATTGAGAACAGTCGGCAGCCTGGCGCTGATATCCGCCGTGCTCAGCGCCATCATCTCCATCTCTGAAAAGGTGTTCAACAACTACGGCACCTGTGAGCTGGATATCAACAATGGAGAAAAGAAGCTGAGAGTGGAAGGCGGCAGGTCGCTTTTAAGCACGCTTGCCTCTGAAAAGATCTACATTCCCTCAGCCTGCGGCGGGAAAGCTACCTGCGGGCTGTGCAAAGTGCGCGTACTGGAGGGGGCGGGGCCCTTGCTGCCCACGGAAGAACCCTACATTACGCCCGAAGAGCGGGCCAAGCACTTCCGCCTTTCCTGTCAGATCAAGGTGAAGGGCAACATGAAGCTGGGTATACCCGATGAGCTGTTCAATATCAAGGAGTTTATGTGCGAGGTGGAATCCATCACGGATATGACCTACGACATCAAGCGCCTGCGTATGAAGCTGCCCGCGGGTCAGACCATTTCTTTCAAGGCCGGGCAGTTCATGCAATTCTATTCAAAGCCCTATGGCAAGATCAAGGAAGAGGCCTTTCGCGCTTATTCCATCTCTTCCAAGTCGTCGGAGCATGACCATGTCGAGCTGCTGATCCGTCTGGTGCCAAACGGCATTGTCACGGGCTATGTGCATACCGCGCTCAAGGAGGGAGACCAAGTCAGGTTATCCGGCCCTTATGGCGACTTCTATCTGCGCGGCAATTGCGAGGAGCTGATCATGATTGCGGGCGGTTCCGGACTGGCGCCTATCCGCAGCCTGGTCTATGAGGTGATCGAAAAGGGCCTGCCCCACAAGATGCGCTTCTTCTTCGGCGCCAATACGCTGAGGGATCTGTACTACATGGACGAGTTTGAAGGCATACAGAAAGAGTACCCGCAGTTTACCTTCATCCCCTGTCTGGCCTTCCCCAAGCCTGAGGATAACTGGACAGGCGGTACGGGCTTTGTGACCGTAGCGCTTGACAACCAGGTGGATACAGGGGAAGGGAAGGAAGCCTACCTGTGTGGCAGCCCCGGTATGCTCGACGCTTGCATCAAGGTGCTGAAGACCAAGGGCTTTACCGACCAGACGATCTTCTACGACAAGTTCTGAGGAGGGCGGCATGAAAGAGAATCCTATCGATAGCAAAGTACGCCAGGACATGCAGGAGCGCTTTCTGGGAAGTGATACGCGCCTGATCGCCCAAATCATCGAAAGCGACGAGGCGGAGCTGCGGGCAGCGGGGCTGGGCGCGGATGAGCTGGCGCGGGCGATGCGCCGCCTGACCGAAAAAGGGATGGAGAGCCTGGGGGATGAGGTGCAGGCCGATGGCTTCATGGTGCGCGTGGAAGAGTACATGGGCCGCATCAACTGCCCTTTCAAGCATGCCGTGCGCGAGGCTAAGCGCAATACTACGGCAGTCGACCCGCGGGGCAGGGTGATGACCTGGACGGACATGAGCATTCACTTGATCGAGAGCCACGGTTTTTTTCAGGGTGAGGGATCAGACTACAGGCTGGAGCCGCTGGAACTTGCGGAGTTTCTTGGCTTGCTTAAAAAATAAATACGGCTTATATGCAAGAAACGGACGGCGGCGTCCGTTTTTTATTTATACGCAATCGTATCAGACGGAGGACGCGGCGATGAAACGGGTGCTGATAACAATCATATAACAGGGATTGGCACAAGCCGATTGTTGTCAATAATCCTGACCCCAAAGACCGCCTGAACCTTCGCCGGAAGCCCGATAAGGGTTCCCTGTCCTTTGGAAGGTATTATAACGGCACGGCACCTGTCGCGCTGGGACCGTCAAAAAACGGATGGACCAAGGTGAGTATTGGCGGGAGAGAGGGATATATGCAGACAAAGTATCTGCTGGATATAAGCGGCGGCGCCCCTGTGTCTTCCGCAGGTATACTGACCATCACCTCGGAAAGCGGAGAAAGCGTCAAACTGAAGGAAACGCCCTGGACAGGAGCCGTCAACTTCGGTGAGTATCCAAGCGGCGAAAGGGTTTGGCTGCTGGGTGTAGAGGGAGACTGGTGCCACGTGGAGCTTCAAAACGGATTTACCGGCTTTATGCCCATGTCGGCATTTGCGGATCAGATAGAACAGCTCCGCTAGATAAAAAGATTATTAAAATTGGGTGAATTGAGCAGAAAACTGAATTGACGTAAGCTGATTTGTATTGTTATAATAAATGAACATTGTTATTTAATGTTGAACGACTAATGGAGGTTAATAGGTGGAAAAAGAGTACAAGGTAAAGTCTCTGGCAAAGGCAATGCATCTGCTAGAGTGCTTTTCGAGCCAAAAGCCGGAAATTGGAATCACAGAGATTGCCAGAATGCTGGATTTGCATAAAAGCACTGTACATAATATTATATCTACTTTTGAAGATCTCGGCTACATTTCACAGAACAAGGAAACGGGGAAATATTACTTAGGTGTCAAGCTGCTGCAGTTCAGCTACATCATCAATAATCACATTGGAATCAGAAAATACTTTTTACCCTACATGAAGCAGGTTGCTAATGAATTAAACGAAACTGTATTTTTGGGTATTCCTTATGAGATGGAAGTGCTTTACATTGAGTGTATTTACCCTGATGAATCAAACGGCGGCCGTAGCATCCTTGGAGAACGGGCACCGATGTACTGTACGGGGCTGGGTAAGGCAATGCTGGCTTATCTGCCGTCGGACCGTCAGGAAGCCTGTGCCAAGCAGTCTTTTGTTCAATTTACCGAGACAACCATTCACACAAAAGAAGAATTGCTCAAGGATATAGAACAAACACGCAAGCGCGGTTATGCCATTGATAATATGGAGCATGAATATGGTGTTACCTGCATAGGCGTTCCAATTCTTGGAAACGATAATCGCGTGGTAGCTGCATTGAGTATTAGCGGTCCGTCTTTGAGATTTGATGAGATTTCTCTGAAGCATAAGGCCAAAAGGATGCAGGAGATCCTGAAGCCTGCACAGTATCAGCTTTGATCATTCAATAAAAACCGGTCAGAATACCCGGACAGTGCTCATGAGAGGGTTTATTGACACCAAATTCCTTGTTGTGCTATTTTAATTATAGTGAACAACGTTCTTCATAAGTGAACATTTAGGAGAGGGGGCAGAATTTTACGAAGGGAAGCAAACAAATCAGGTATCTCCATCTGTTCGTTATCGGCATGTCGGTTGGCTTTTTTATGCTGATACCCATTATGAGCTATCAGTTGCTAAGCCGGCCCGGCATGAATATCGCCTATGTTGCGTTTTTGAACAATCTGCGTTTCATCTGCCAGGATATGGCGATGATTCCCTGTGCCTATCTGTTGAGGCGCTGCAGTGCAAGAAAGGTATTGACGGCAGCGGCGCTGCTTCGAGGACTGGGTTTTATGCTTTATTCTGCGCAAAGCAGGGCAATGCTGTCACTTGCAGCAGTTTTCACCGGGTTGGGCGGCGCATTATTTTTCCCGGCAGTTATGCAAATGTATCTTCTTTTAACCGAAGAAGCGGAAAGGGAGCGGGTATTTGCGCGCCGGGAGATGCTCAACAGCCTTGGAGCGGTCATAGGACCGGTGCTTTGCAGCCTGCTGCTGAGGAACAGCTATGAAGCAGTGTGCATCGGCGCCGGGTTCCTGTATATGCTCTGCGGCATGCTGAGCATGAAAGTTTTTCCGGAGATCATACCGCAGGAAAAGACAGCCTCCGTGCGACGGGAGTCAAGTTGGAAGGGGATTTTGCTGTTTATGGTTTGCTGCTCTTTAGTTGCGGTGTGGCAAAATCAGCAGATGATTGCTATGGCGGTATATGCGCATAATCTGGACTATGCGGGCGTGGAATGGATCACTTTGATATCGTATGGATTTATGACGCTGGTACAGATGCCGTTGAGCCGTCGGGTAGGCGGAAGGATAGGCGCGCTTTACACGATTGCGCTGTCCGTGCTGCTGTTTGTGTGCAGCCTGGCAGTGCAACGGTTTGCATCAGATGTATGGATGCTGTATGCGGGCAATCTGCTTTTCGCTTTGGGTATCGTATTGTTTGTGCCTGCCAAGAACAGCGTTTTCGCTGCGTTGGACGGCCGGGTGGAAGCGAGCATACTGATAGGTGTTCACGGCTTAATGACATCTCTTGGCAGCGCAGTTCTGGGCACAGCCTTTGGCGCGATGTATAACAGCGGCGCAGGGTTGATGTGGATTTGGCTGCTTTTGAGCGGCGTTGCTGTGGCCGGAGTGCTGGGGTTTATTTCTCTGAGAGGGATCAAATTGGAGGGGAGAAAGATAGAATGATCTATGATTCAATGGAGAACTTGCAGCGCTATATGCACCTGCATCCGCGGCTGGACGAGGTGCTGCGATATCTGCAGATGGAGGAGTGGAGGAAGCTCCCGGACGGGCGCAACGAGCTGGATGGGAAATTTTTGTTTGCCAATGTGGACAGGTATATCAGCAAGTCGGAGAAGCCGCTGGAGACCCACAGCCGTTACGTGGACATCCAGTGTTTGACGGAAGGCGAGGAAATCATTGGAGTAGCTGCATCTACGGATATTGTGCCGCTGGAGGCCTATAATGCCGAGCGCGACATTGCCTTCTGGGGATCCAACCGCCCCTATACTGAGTTAGCCATGTGTCCGGGTCGGTTTTTGATCCTGTTTCCGGAGGAGCCCCATGCACCCGGTCTTCAGCTGAAGACGGAAAAGCTTGTGCATAAAGTTGTTCTTAAAGTGCTTTGGAATGAATAAAAGGGAGAGTAAGTAAATGAAAATTGTTGTACTGGATGGCTATACGGAAAATCCGGGTGACCTCTCCTGGGCGCCACTAGAAAAACTGGGCGAACTGACGGTGTATCCCCGCACGCCGGCGGAGGAGATCGTAAACCGTATCGGGGATGCAGAGATTGTGTATACCAACAAAACGCAGCTTACGCGCGACACGCTGGATGCTTGCCCCGGTATTCGCTTTATCGGAGTTTTGGCAACAGGTTATAACGTGGTGGATGTAGACGCAGCCCGCAAGCATGGTATTCCGGTATGCAACGTTCCTACCTACGGCACTGCAGCGGTCGCGCAGTTTACCTTTGCGCTGCTGCTGGAGCTTTGTCACCATGTAGGGGCGCATGCCGATTCGGTTCGGGTGGGTGAATGGAGTCGCTGCGAGGACTTTTGTTACTGGAAGTACCCGCTGATTGAATTGAAAGGTAAAACAATGGGCATCATAGGCTTCGGCCGTATCGGCCGGGCGGTTGCGGCCATCGCCGTTGCCTTCGGTATGGAGGTGCTGGCCTATGACAACCATAAAAACCCTGCCTTTGAAAGTGACATGATCCGCTACACTCAGCTGGACCTTGTCTATGCGCGATCGGATGTCCTTTCGCTGCACTGCCCGCTGTTTCCCGAAACAGAAAAGATGATTAACAGTTCTGCGCTCGGTCGTATGAAAAAGGGCGTGATGCTCATCAATACCAGCCGGGGAGGTTTGGTGGATGAAAATGCGCTGGCGGCTGCTCTGAAAGACGGAACCCTGGCCGGCGCGGCGCTGGATGTTGTTTCTGTCGAACCGATCCGCATGGATAACCCGTTGCTGGGCATCCCCAACTGCTTGATCACGCCTCACATTGCCTGGGCTCCCAGGGAGTCCAGACAGCGCCTGATGGACGTGGCTGTTGAAAACCTGCGGGCGTTTATGGCGGGAAAGCCTCAGAATGTAGTGAATCCCGCAACTTAAGATACAGGAGCGGTCGTACTGTGCTGTGATCCTAACGGATCCAAGGGCAAGCGCTGCAATCTGGAGAAATATGCGTTAATGCGCTGCAGAGGTAAGGCTATTCGGGCTTTTTTGATAAATGACAAGTGGAAAGGATGTGTTTAAATCGCTGAGATGCTTTATCGAAACATCATCGGGATGATAGAAGTGTGTTTATGCAAGTCGGAGATGTTGAGGATCGAACGGGCACAGTTGAGAGGCGGATGCGATTGGGAATGCGGGCGCAATGCGAATGGCAAGCCGATACTCCGGCTGTTTGTGCCCAAAGTCATGGTGATTGCACAACTGACTGCCAAAGAACCGGAACGGATAGAAGATTGGGTGTACTATTATCCGCGCAGGCTCCACGGATACAGGACGGCAACTGAAATGGCAGCGCAAAGCAAAGCTAAGCCATCTCTATGATATTGGAGAGATAGTATCCCGATGAAATAAACATAATCGGTGAAGCGTGCCGGGCAAAGGATTTTGTAAAAATTGTCTAAACTATATATGCTTATTGACATTCGCGCTGAGGGGCTGTATAATATAAAAATAAAGAACGATGTTCAACGATGATGAACGAAAGAGGTCTTCATGCTGAGTAACGCTGATATTTTAAATCTAAAGCGCTGGAACACCCCTACGATATACAATGGATGGGAAAAGGTAACAAGACTTGAGCGTACCCAGGGCCGTCTTAACCTGGAACCCACCCACGACTACATGCCGCAGATGGGCAACATGTGCGGTTATGCTGTTACAGTTGAGGTTGAGCCGAGCCAATCAAAGCATCAGCGTGAAAACCCTGACGCTCAAAAGGAATATATGCGATATTTGGCAGCCATCCCCGGACCCAAAATTGTTATTGTAAAAGATCTGGATAGACCTTTTATAGGATCGTTCTGGGGTGAGGTCAATGCTAATATGCATAAAGCTATGGGATGTGTTGGCACCATTACTGACGGATGCGTCCGCGATACGGATGAAATGACAAACGCGGGCTTTAAAGCTATAGCCCGCCAAACCTGTGTCGGACATGCCTACTCCACTCCGGTTCGATGGGGGATCGAGCTTGAGGTGTTCGGGTGCAAGGTGAGGCACGGTGACTTGATACATGCTGATAAACATGGCTTTATGGCCATTGATGAAGAGGATCAAAAAAGCCTTCTGGCTGCTGTGCGCTTTATGGATGAGAATGAATGCAATAACCTCCTCAATTTCTCGCGCAACGCTGCCGGCCTGCCTTTGGATGAGTTTGTCGAAGAATATGCCCGAAGGGGAACGCAGTTTAAAAAAGATGCGGAACGGTTCTTTGAATCGTTGAATCAATAGCCGAATCAAGGTACATGGAGGTATTTTGATGCAGAAGAGTAGTAATTTGGAACCAAAAACGTCACTGATCAAATCTATGAGACACTGGCGTTTGCTTGTTCTGGTCATACCGGCTTTGGTATATATTATTATTTTTCAATATATGCCGATGTATGGTATTGTGATTGCTTTTCAAGATTTTAAACCGCATTTAGGCTATATAGGCAGTCCGTGGGTCGGCATTAAGCACTTCCAGCGCTTTTTCAATGCGCCGGATAGCATGCAGCTGATTAGCAATACACTTCTCCTTTCTATATTTCAGCTTGTTTTTTCCTTTCCGGTCCCGATTATTTTGGCTTTATCTATAAATCTGTTAAATAATCGTCGCTATCAGAAAACAGTTCAGTTAGTTACTTATGCTCCGCATTTTATCTCAATGGTTGTTATGGTAAGCATCATGCGTGTGCTGCTTGACCCGCAGACTGGATTGGTCAATTTATTTCTTCAGAAACTCGGGCAGGGTTCTATGTTTTTTATGGGTGATGCGGAACTGTTCCGACCTGTCTATATCGGCTCGGACATCTGGCAGAACACCGGGTGGAACAGCATCATCTACTTTGCTGCACTTGCTTCCGTAGATGTCAGTATGCATGAAGCGGCAATTATCGATGGAGCGAATAAATTGCAGCGTGTGCGGTATATCGATTTCCCCAGCATCCTGCCTACCATCATCACGGTTCTGATCCTCAATACCGGAAGGATCATGTCAATCGGATTCGAAAAAGTTTTTGCGATGCAAAACGCGCTGAATCTTTCCAATTCACAGATCATAACGACGTATGTCTATCAGGTAGGTATCCGTGAAGGACAGTACAGTTATTCGGCGGCTATCAATCTGTTTAATTCCATGGTCAATCTGCTGTTGCTGCTCAGCGTGAACGCGGTGATGAAAAAAGTCAGCGACAACAGTATATTCTGAAGGAGAGAAGGGCTTAGCTGTGGCGTTCAGACACCCGGAGACGAAGATCAATGACTCCCGCTCGGACAATGTCTTCAATTTGATCAATATCGTCTTCACCCTATTATGCATCGCAGTATGTATCTACCCATTGTACTTTATCATTGTTGCTTCATTCAGTGATCCGTCACTGGTTGCTTTGGGACGGGTCGTATTGATACCGAAGGGAATTACATTCGAGGGATACGAAAAGATTCTACAAAACAAAGAACTGTGGATCGGTTATCGCAACACCATATTCTATACTGCTCTTGGTACTTTGCTTAACCTCTTTCTGACCTTGACCGCCGGCTTTGCGCTTTCCAGGCGTGAAATGCCCATGCGCCGCCTGATTATGTCAATATTTACGATTACGATGTTTATCAACGGCGGTTTGGTCCCGACATTTCTTCTGATGCGCAATCTGAAGCTCTACAACACTTTTTTAATCATGATCCTGCTGAATGGTATCAGTGTTTATAACCTGATCATATGCAGAACCTTCTTTGAAAGTACGATCCCGGGAGAACTATGGGACGCGGGTCAGGTGGATGGGGCCACTGAGTTCAGGTTTTTCGGGTTCATTGTACTGCCGCTCTCAGGTGCTCTGGTAGCTGTGCTGGCACTATATTATGCGGTCGCTCATTGGAACAGCTATTTCAACGCAATGATCTATCTGCGGGATAAGAATCTGTTCAGCCTGCAGCTTGTGCTGCGCAATATTCTCATTGCCAACCAGTATACGGATGATATGGCGAGTCTTGATGTAGGTGCTGATACCTCCATGAAACTGCAGACGATGAAATATGCGATCATTGTCGTATCGACCGTACCCATGCTGATCGCCTATCCCTTTGTTCAGAAGCATTTTATTAAAGGCGTTATGATCGGCGCCGTCAAAGGATAAAAGCAGGATTACCTGCTTGATATATCACAATAAAGGAGGAAGACCCATGAAAAACAGGTTGGTTACCCTACTTCTCGCGCTGGTCATGCTGATCGCAGTCATGCCGGCAACCTTGGCTGAAGAGACCGCCATGATTGATGGCAACACCTATGCAGCCGGAGACCGGATCGTTAAGGATCCGATCACACTTCGCATTTATGTTGTCAGCGGAAGCCATGTTGGCAACATGGCGGATTTGACCTGGATCAAGCGGCTTCAGGATGACACAAACATCAAGATGGATTTCTACCATATGAACACAGGTGATACGACCGAGCAGCGCAACCTTGTATTCTCTACGCAGGATTATCCTGATATTTTCTGGGGCAATCCGACAGATCAGCAGATCGCCGACGTGATCGAAGCCGACGCGGTCTATCCCTTGGATGACCTGATCGAAAAGTTTGCGCCCAACTGGAAGAAATACCTGGATGAGAATCCTAATGTCCGCCGCTTGATTACGGCAAGCGACGGCCACATCTACAGCCTGCCCATTGTACGAGACGAACCCGTGCAAAGCGGCATTCGTGACCAGTGGCTGATCAACAAGGTATGGCTGGATGAGCTTGGCCTTGACGTGCCAACGACGGACGAAGAATTTGTTGATGCAATGCGTGCCTTTAAGGCTAATGCGGGCAAAGGTTCAATACCTGAGGGCGTGATCCCTTACTACTTCCGGTATAACTACTTCATCGGCAGCCAGCTTGACTTCTATGCTGCTTATGGCGTAGTGGTCCCAGGCGATCAGGACAGGGTATTTTTATCCATTAACGAGGATGGCAAGACTGTCGAGTATAACTTCAGGGATAAGGCGATCATGAAGCCTGTGAATACGCTTCATACCATGTATACCGAAGGCCTGATTCCCGGCGCGGTATTTACCGATGAATGGAATGAATACCTTGCCAAGACCAGGGCAACACCGGCCTTTGTCGGAAGCTTCCACTCCTTCCACAACCCAGATGAGAAAACCTATGTAGCCATGCCTCCCTTCAAAGTTGAGGGTGTAGAGAACAGCTATATCCGAAGCCAGCTCAACCAGGTGACTCGGAATTACTTCACAATATTCAAAAACAACAAGTATCCGGAAGCATCGATTCGCCTGGCTGATGTGATCGCGGATCCCGAGCGCAGCTTGACTGGTTTCTATGGTTCGATCGGCAAGTATCTTGAAAAGACCGAAAATGGTTACCTGCAGCTGCCTCAAGCCGCTGATGAGCAGATGAAGGAAGACGCGCCCGGCAATTGCCTTGCCATCCTGATTCCCAGAGAGGTAGCGGATACCATCACATATGACGGAGCGCTCAAGGTACGTCAGGATGCGGTCGAAATGTATAAGCCTTACATACTGCCTACCGAGCGTCTCTATCCGAGGCTGCTTGTTCCCGCAGAACTGCAGACACGCTATACTGAGCTTGAGACTTATATTAACAACCTGACAAAGGAACAATTTGCCCAGTGGATTACCAAGGGTGGTATTGAAGCCGAGTGGGAAGGCTATCTGTCACGTTTGGATTCAGCGGGGATTGATGAGTACTTGTCGCTGGCGCAGAGGTGCTATGATGAGTTTATGCAGCAATAATTGACCTATATAGCCGGGCAAGGGAAAAGGGCCCTTGTCCGGCTATTCTATGAAAAAATATGGTTAGTGACTTGAAAGGCGGAAAGCAGAATGCGCGGGCAATGCACATGGAATTACCATCCGTATACACGATTGGACGAAAACAAGAGAAAGCAGCTTCCATATATATGCAGATTAGCTCCTCAGGCGATGACCTGCGAAGTGGAGTGGTTCGATCAAGGCGCGTCTGAAAGGCCGCATCGTCTTATCTGCCGCTTGCGGGGCAGGAATGATGCGCCCATCGTACTGGACCTGTCAGATGAAACAGTGACCATCACAAACCTCCAGGAAAAATCTGAATACGAAGTGTCTGTTGAACGAAGCGATGAACCTGCGGCGAGGAGTAAGCTGCGCCTATTCAGAACAGGAGCAATTCCAGGTAGGGTAGTCAATTATCTTCATCCCTATGACGACGCCTTTTCGTTCTCCGGAAGATATCTTTGCAGCCCATCTATTGTGCAGACAAAATCAGGCAGGATTATTGTTTCAATGGATGTGTATGCATCCCGTCATGCCCAAAATCTGACGATGATTTTCGCTTCTGATGATCATGGAAGAAGCTGGAACTACTTGTGTGACCTGTTTCCTTGCTTCTGGGGCAAGCTGTTCATTCATCATGACAAGGTGTATATGCTCTCGGTTTCGGCAGAATACGGCGAGTTGCAGATAGGGTGTTCGGCAGATGAAGGAAAGACATGGACAAAGCCTGTTACCCTTTTCCCTGGATCGGGAATAAGGGATGAGAAGGGAATGCACCAGGCTCCAACTCCGGTCATTCGTCATAATGGAAGGATCTGGTCGGCTGTAGATTACGGTACTTGGGAAAAGGGAGGTCATTCCTCAGCCATCGTGTCTTGCGATGAGTCCGGTGACCTGATGAATCCTGCGGAATGGACCTGCAGCGAGTTTGTGCCGTTTAATCAGGACTGGCCTGGCGTAGTACCTGGCACAAGATGGGGCTGTTTGGAAGGCAATGCGGTTATTGGGCCTGACGGAGAGGTCTATAATATGTTGCGCTATCAAATCAGTAATGTATTCAGAGATGGTCAGAAGAAGGGAGCCGTTACTCACGGGAAGGCAGTGCTTCTTAAAATGGATCAAAGCAATCCTGAGGAACCTCTTTCCTTCCATCGTTTTGTTGACTTTAATGGAGGAATGAGCAAGTTTGTGGTTCGTCATGATCCTATCAGTGGTAAATATATATCCTTGGTCAATGAAGTGATAGACGACACCACGCCTGCCCAGCGCAACATTCTTTCCCTATCTGTGTCGGAGGATCTCATCAACTGGAAAATAGTAAAGAAGCTTATAGATGCATCCAACTATTCAACAGATGAAGTGGGTTTTCAGTATGTTGATTTCATAATATCAGGGGAAGACATCTATTACGCTTCAAGAACCGCTTTCAACCATGCAAACAATTTCCATGATTCCAATTACATCACCTTTCACAAAGAAGAGAATTTCAGAGAACTGATTTGAGATTATGAAAGGGTGCGGCGGATATGAAGACAGCGGTCGATGGAAATTGGGTCACAATGATAACCCCTTTTACTGAAGATAATCGACTTGATCAGGATGGTATCAAAGCCCTTGTGGAATGGTATATCGAAAAAGGGGTAGACGGGATATTTGCAGTTTGCCAATCAAGTGAGATGTTCTATCTCAGTCTTAGGGAACGCTTGGAGCTGGCGGAGACTGTCATTCATCAAGCCAATGGCCGGATACAGGTGGTTGTATCTGGTCATGTCTCGGATTCTATAGATGATCAGATTGAAGAGCTCCGTGCTATGGCCGGCCTTGGGCCGGATATTGTGGTGCTTGTAAGCAACAGACTGGCACAGGCGCATGAATCAGAGGAAGTATGGAAAAAGAATGCGCAGAGGATACTGGATGCGCTGCCGGATACAACCTTCGGCATCTATGAATGTCCCTATCCTTATAAACGGCTGCTTTCGCCTGATTTGCTCAGGTGGTGTGTGCAGACGGAGCGCTTTGCATTCTTGAAGGATACGTGCTGCAATATTGTGCAAATCAAAGAAAAGCTTAAGGCTGTTGAAGGCAGCGGCCTGAAAATATTCAACGCCAATGCTGCGACATTGCTTGAATCGCTCAAAGCTGGCTGCAGTGGGTTCTGCGGCGTGATGTTGAATTTTCATCCCGAACTATATGTTCGGTTATGCAAAACCTGGCGTGAAGCCCCTGAAGTGGCGCTGCGCTTGCAGGATTTTGCCGGGCTTGCTTCTCTTGTTGAGACGCAACTCTATCCTGTGAACGCCAAATACCATATGAGACTGAATGGCTTGCCTATCGGACTGAAAACCCGTGTGCGAAGCGAAGGGGAGTTTGATGAACTTAAACGCTTGGCCGCCGAGCAGCTTCATGGAGCATGCATAGCGTTCTGCGCAATGGATTGACACGGCCGATATATTCAAATATCAAATGCAGTGGCGTCAGCACTTCACATCCGCACTTAATCGGCTTAATATGGTGTTTGCTGGGATGCGGGCATTGCTAAGTGGGCCCGCAGCAAAGAACTTGATGAGGGAAGATTGGAAAGCGCAAATGAGAAAGCCTA
>CAYZRZ010000009.1:17697-25183 GCA_964480995.1 uncultured Christensenella sp. | reverse complement strand
CAGGCATCCGGCAGGGTATAGCGGCTGTCCTTTTTGTTGCCCGAGAGCACGCGCAGCTCTGTGATGTTCTGCGTCTGCCCCGTCTGGTGGACGGGCGCGAAGAGCATCGTCGCGTCTCCGCTGCCCCCGACGCTGTCGATCAGCCGCCAGCCGTACACCAGCTGTTTTGCAAAGGGATCCACCAGTGACCCCCGGTTGTCATAAACTTGAATATCCCGTGTATTCACCACATACAGCTTCTTGCCCGAGTAAACCACGTCATAGGTAATCTCTTCCCCCATCTCGACCTCGCCGGTATTCATCGCGCCCACGCGGTAGATATTCATCACCGTCAGCGGGGCGACGCCCAGCACGTCAAGGGCTGTCGACCACAGGTAATCGCCGTTTTCAAAGAAGCCTACATCAAGAAGGACCTTGCCTTCATAGGCCACGGCTTCGCTGTCCACAGCCAAACCGTTGATATCCTTGATGACCAGGGTGGGGCTCAGGGTATCGCCCGTAATGGCGGCCACATACTTGGTGCCCGCGCGGGCGAACTGAATGGCATCCGCCAGGCGGTCGTTAAAGGTCACGCGGCCGTTTCTGTCAAGAATATGCAGGCTGCCGCCAGACCAGGCCGCCACCAGCCGATCGGATACGCTGAAGTCGGCACCCGGCCCCAGCACGTACTTCCACATCTCTGTCCCGTTAGCGCTTAAGCAAAATAATGTCGTGCCGTCATAATATAAAAGCCTGTCTCCCATCGGCGTGACCTGCTGGGTAACAACCGGCCGCAGTTTCTTGACGGACAGCCTGCGGGAGCCGCCGCCGAACAAGCCGGCCAGATAGGCAATCGAAATCGCGGCGATCAAAATAGCTGCAACAACAAGGATCATTCTTAGCCTGTGCTGTTTGTCCCGGTTAAAGCTCTCCATCCATCCTCCATGCGCAGAAAACACGCTCCCTCATTATACGGTTCAAGACCCTGTGCGTCAAACAATCGAAGTACCTTTACACGGCTCTCGAATTTTTCTCCTTGGTCCTTAAGCCTCGGCACAATCGGCATTTCAAAGCTATTTATTATGGAGCATATCCTCCAGATAGGGTGAGTCACAACTTGTATGAAAGCGCTTTCCAGAACCTAATGCCTTCTCAAACTTTTCATTTGCACGGATGATGTTCAAAACCATCCGCTTCAAAGCGGCAGGTTTTCTTTATTCGGCGCAATTATCTTTCCTTACAATCCGCTTGTCTTCTTTGAGCAAAGAATAATGACACGTTTTCAGGGCAGCAAGGATACGAGGGAATAAGAAAGGGCCGCTTAAGCGGCGGCCCGGGAAAGGAATGCGATGCCAAATTATCCATTACATCTAATGGCGAAGATAACAGATTCGCTTTGAAGGCGTGATGCATACCACCATCTTAACTGGTGGTTTGATTGTCAGGGTTTAGGCAGAGCAGTTCCGCCGATGAGAAGATCCCAAGTTTTCTGGCCGACCACGCCATCCACTTGCAGGCTGTTGACTCTTTGGAAGAGGCGCACTGCCTGGTAGGTTTTATAATCGAAGATGGAATCAATCATGCTGGCTTCCAAATAGCCAAGCCCGGTCAGCATGGTTTGCAACTGCTTAACCTGGGTACCTGAGTTGCCATATTGCAGGCGCAGGGTTGTATTTGCAGGAGGTGCAGCATCTGCCGGGGCAGGGTTCACACCAAAGAGCTTAATTTTGGTTTCCGGGCCTACAATGCCATCTACCTTCAAGACGTTGTTACGTTGGAAGGCACGCACGGCCAGGCTAGTACTTAAGCCAAACTTATTGTCCACCATATTTTCCTCCAGATAACCCAAATCTGCAAGTTTTTTCTGGACAAGTCCCACCTGGGGTCCGACATTGCCATACTTCAGGAAGGTATTAGCCGGGTCAACAGGCAAAGGTACGGCATCAGCGGGCACGGGGGATGGCCCAAAGAGTTTGTCCCAAGTATTCATGCCTACAATTCCATCCACTGCCAATGCGTTATTCTTCTGGAAGTCGCGGACAGCCAGGTAAGTCATGTAGCCAAAGCTTTCATCCAGCGAACCCACAGTGTAGCCCAGGACGTTAAGTTTCTGCTGGATCAGAAGGACGCCGGGACCAGCATCGTTATATTTGTAGGGCAGCTTGGCCTTGGGATCAGTGGACGGCGGGTTGGGCGGTGGAGTCATTCCGCTGGTAAGCAGCGCCCAAGTTTCTGGACCGACAACACCGTCAACCGTTAAACCTTTATCCTGCTGGAATTTTTTTACAGCCAAGAAGGTGGAATAGCTGAATATACCCTCGACACCACCAGTATAGTAACCCAAGTCGCGCAGTGCCCCCTGCACAGTCATTACCCCAGGGCCTTCACTGCCATAGGTGATACGAAGGTAGGTGACTGGAAGGGCGACAGTACCGTCAGCCTTGATGGGGGTGCCGAACAGCACCAGATTCGTTGCCTCCCCAATGATGCCGTCCACTTTCAGAGCGTTTTTGGTTTGAAAAGCGCGGACGGAAAGATAGGTGGTATAGCCGTATTTGCTGTCAATATCCCCCTGATAATAACCCAGATCCTTCAGGCGGGACTGGGCTTGGTTGACTTGATTACCCTCAGAACCGTATTGCAGGTTTTCAGCAAACGCGCCAGAAACAAGGCTGACCAAGATAAGTATTGCAATAAAACCTGTAAGTAAACGCTTTTTCATCATCCGCACTCCTCTCTATAGTGGGAAGTATTAGCATGCAACTTGCTGTTCGAATGGTGCCTTGATAGATGGTACACAAAAGCAAGCTTTGTATCATAGTCAGTATAATCAAAGGCCGGAGGGTTTGCAATGGCTCCATGATATAATAATGGACAGTTCATGAAGCCGGATTTCATGAAAGAGAATGTGCCTGATGCCGCAACCCTGCTGCATCTCCGACGGATTTCGGAAGAAAGCGAGTTGTGGAAGGCGATGTTTGAGGCCACCAATCGTTATCTGGAAGTGAAGGATCATTTCATGCTCGGCGGCACCATCATGGACGCGACGATCATCAGCGCTCCGCCATCTGTGAAGAACGCGGACAAGAAGCGGGATGAAGAGATGTCCTCGACCCGCAAGGGCAAGATTTACCGCAGCGGGCTGTCTGTCAGTGGATTCTAAATCAGAGAGATGGACCGTATGAAATCCCGTGTGCGCCCGATTCTCCCTATCTATAACATTATATTGACAAGTCTTTCTTTATGAAACGGATTACACCGATCAGCAGGATCACCCCTGCAGCGCAGAAACCAATGCCTATGGCCGGCCATAGCGGGCTCTCGGCACTGGTGATGCGCGCAATGTCTGTATAATAATAGGGAGTAAAATACTTCAGCGCCGCTGCCTCACGATTAACGTTGATGAATAGATTTAGGAAGTAAAACAACAGAATGATGCCAAGTCCCGGCACCGCACTGTCACGTTTTTTTAGGCAGGATATTCCAAAACAGATTGCCGCAACCTGCAGATTCATCAGGAACAAGGAGAGGTGAAAATATGTGAACACATTCCCCGAAAAGGTTTCGCCAATCATGCCCGCGCCAAGCCTGGAACCTATGATACATATCAGGTTCAAACCCGCAATTTGGATGAGCATTGAAATGAATTTTTGCACCAGTACACTCAATCGTCCAATTGGGTGGGGAAAAAGGAATTCAGCCGTATGCCGTCCTTCCTCCCTGGCAACAATGCTGATCCCCGTGACGGCAGCAAACATTCCCCCGCCCAGGCCGATGAAATTACCGACCTCCAGCCCGTAATAATTCATAAACTCAAAAACGTCCATGTCATTCAAGCTGAAAATTTCGCTAAGGATACCCAGCCTTCCAATCATGGTGTTAAATAAGTCTGAGTAGTGTGCAACCTTTGGGTAAAGAAGCATGGCGGCGATCGTGAAGGCTGAAAGGGATACACCCCAGATTACGGCGGCTTTCCAGCCGCGTCTGATCTCATATCGGAAAACTGTCATGCCGGTTTCCCATCCTTCTCATAAAAGTGCATAAAGATATCTTCCATGTCCGGTTCCGTGATGCTGATATCTTCAAATGAGATACTTTGCAGATCGGAGAGCATCTTTCTGTAGTCGCCCTGAAATAGAAAACTGGCATTGTTGTCAAGCCAGGTCATAGCAATAGCACCGGGAAACCCTTCAGGCATATTGGAACAACCGCGCAGTGTCACACGCTTGGCGGCTGAACGTGAAAGCGAACTCACACTGTCTTCCACAACCAGCCGGCCTTCGCGTATGATAGCGGCGCGGTTACAATGCTGCTGAATTTCACTGAGCACATGGCTTGAGAAGAAAATAGTTGCACCTTGTTTGTGACGTTCAGCCATCAGTTCCCAAAATGCTTTCTGTATCAATGGGTCCAAACCGCCTGTCGCCTCATCCAATATCAGCAGGTCTGGTCTGTGTTGAAGTGCAAGGACGATTCCCAGCTTCTTCCGGTTGCCAAAAGATAGCTCCTCCACCTTGCGCCCCATATCCAGGCTTAGTATTCCGCATAGCCGCCTGGCTTCCCTTGCGCAGTCCATCCTGCGCAAATCAGCCGACATCCGGATGGCATCGCTGACACGCATATTGGGATAATAGCTGGCTTCAGAGGGGATGTAGCCAATTCCAGAAAGTATCTCACGCCTGCGTCGCTTGATATCTTCCCCGAACACCTCAACCTTGCCGCTGTTTCCCTTGATCAACCCAAGCAAAACCCGGATGGTGGTGGATTTTCCCGCACCGTTTGAGCCGATAAAACCGTAGATGTCACCTTTGTTAACTGTAATGCTCAGGTCAATAATGCCCCGGGCACGGTGATAGGATTTGGTGAGGTTCCGGGCCTTGATTGCCGTCTCCATTCTTTCCTCCTGATAAAGAGTCCGCTGAGGATTATAGCAGGAATGCGTATAAAAAACATCAAAGTTTCTTTTCCTCCACTGCCCGCAGGCTGACCTGCGGCAGAACCGCGCAAGGCTTGCTCCGGGTACGGCGCGCGGCATAGACGGATCGAGGCCCCCGCCGAAGCGAGGGCCTCGATCATTATTGTTTATCAGGCTTTATCTCCGCCTGAATGCCTGTCTGTTCTGCGGCGGCGCGATCCCTCCCCATTGGTTTGGGGTTTATCCGCCGGGTTCTGGGCTGTCTGGCCGTTCCGGCTGTTTTGCACAGGGTTTTCAGCCGTGCCGTTTGCCTGTCCGGGACGGGAAGCCGCCGTGCCTTCCTGCGCCGGGGGTGTTCCCATAGGTTGCTGGGGATTCACGGGCCGGTAGGCCGTCGTTCCTCCCGGAGCCTGCGGCGTTCCCATGGGCTGCTGAGGATTCACGGGCCGGTAGGCTGTCGTTCCTCCCTGCGCCGGGGGCGTTCCCATAGGCTGCTGGGGATTCACGGGCCGGTAGGCTGTCGTTCCTCCCGGAGCCGGCGGTATCTGTCCTGGCTGACCGGGCCGAGGCGGCTGATAGGCCGTCGTGCCCTGTGCCTGGCCGGCAACGGGCGGCGTGTAGGGTGAGCCGGGCTGCGCGGATTGCCCGGGCCCGGGCTGCGTACCCGCCGGCTTTGTCTGGGGCATGGGTCTGCCCTGGGTGCTTGCTGTCGCGGTCGGGCTGCCCGGCTGGCGGGCTGCCTGCTGCCTGCGCTGCGCCGCCCTCTGGGCCGCCTTGCGCTGGTTCTCCTGATATAGTCTCCATCCGTAGTATCCGCCGCCGCCCAATACGCCCAGGATACCTACCGCGATCCAGGCGCTGATGCTGCCGGAGGATGTCTTCACGGGGACATCCGTGCCCATGGGTTCAAAGGTCGCCAGCGGGTCAATGCTGGAGGAAGCCTCCACCACGAAGGATCCGTTTGTCGGGCTGGGGATCGGCGACATGATGGCCTCCACCGGCGGCGTGGCTGTCGCGATCGGGTTGAAGGGCTCATAGGATGCCTGGATGTTGGGGTTTTGCCAGACGGTCTTGTTATGATCCTCCACCGGGGTGATGCTTGTGTTCCCGCCGCTGCTTGTGCTGCCCGTATTGTTGCCGCTGCGGAAGTCATTGCTCTGCAGGAACTGCTGCAGCTCGCCCAGCTTGAGCACTGTGAGGTAGCGTCCCATCACATAGCCGTCGGTTCCGTTTTGATTGATGCGGTACCAATCCGTACCGTCCGTCGTTTTGACGCTGTCCAGCACCAGGGCAAAGGCATTTCTGTCCATCATCTTGAGGATGGAGGAACTTGCGCTTGCTTCCTTGCGCAGCCGGACTTTGTCGGCGTTGATGTAGCCGTAGCTGCTGAGAGAATTTGGGGTAATGGGTTCGGGCGTTCTCTGTACAGGGGGCTCAGTCCGCCTCAGGCTGTTGATATAGTCAGCGGACTCCTGAGCGCTGAGCATGCGCAGCTGGTCGGCCCGGATGAAGCCATAGAGCCCATTGCTGGATATCAGGTGCCAGGCAACACCGCCGGCATACTCCTGGCTGTGGACCAGCAAGGTCGTGTCTTTGGGGAATATCTTGCTGATCTTGGCGTTGCTGTCAGGGTATTCGCGCAGCAGTACATTGTCGCCAAGGGTTCTGCCATAGCCGGTGATCTGCGCCGGCGGAGCCGTGACGACAGGTACATCGGTCACCGCCGGCTTGATGTACTGATCGGCGTCAGTCTGGCTGATGCGGCGAACCGCGCTGTCGGGCACATAGCCGGACTGCCCGCTGCTCTGGCCGCTGTACACATCCACATGATGCCAGGCGGTGCCGTCAGGGGTATAGAACTGCGCGATGGCCTTGAGCAGGGTATTGGCCGGCAGGGTCACCAGGATGGTGCCATCCTGCGTATTGGTATCAGTTCGCAGCGCCGCCTGCTGCGCTGTCAGCAGATAGCCCAGGTAAGGCGCGGGGACGTTTGTCGCCTGGGGGACGGGGCTTGGGTCCTGTGTCGGCAATGCCGTAGGGGCTATCGTCGGGCTTTGGGTCGGCTCAGCCGTTGGCGCGGTTGTCACTTCCGCAGGCGCCTGTGTAGGCGCCTCGGTCTGAGGGACCAATGTAGGCTCAGCCGTCGGCTCTTCCACCGGCGCTTCCGTCGGAGCTTCAGTCACCGGGGCCTGCGACGGTTCGGGTGTGGGCTTGGGCGGCGGCGGGGTGGGGAGCGAGGCGCTTATCTCATCGCTCTTTTGCTGATCAAACAGGGTGACGAATTCTCCCATGATAAATCCCGCGGTCCCATTGATGATGACTTCATACCACAGCTCGTCCTTGCTGTTGACGGTTTGCGCCAGCACCCACACCTGAGTGCCCTGTTTGAGTGAATCGAGTTCCTTTCCCTCCCTGCCTGCGGCATCACGGAACTTGACCTGAGCGGCGTTTGTTTCGCCCCAGAGGTTCACAGTCATGTCTTCAGCGGGCAAGGTGGTTTCAGCGATTTCCGGCTCTGCCGGTACCTCTATGCCAAGCGCTTCCAGTTCTTTCGCGTCCAGCGGCTCGGTCACCGACTTTTTGATAAAGGCC
>CAYZRZ010000009.1:0-17687 GCA_964480995.1 uncultured Christensenella sp. | reverse complement strand
CGTCCTGGAACTCGATCTCGTACCATTCGCTCTGGTCGTCGCCGATCAGAATGCCCAAGGGCACGATCACTTCATCCATCATCACCTGGCCGACAACATTGGATGTATCTCCGGAGGGGGCGCTGGGCGTGGAGCGTACATTCACATTATCCTGATAGGGGTGCACATATACGTTTTCAACCGGGGTGCTCTCCCAGACCGTGCCTTCAGGCTCGGCGCTGGGCTGGGGCTGAACGGTTTCCTTCAGCCTGTAAAGGAAGATGATCTCCGAAGGAGAGACCGTTCCATCCTGCCTGAGCTCCGCCTCCCGGCCCTCCGGGCTGATCAGCTCATAGGCTTCGTTGATGTTTTCAGGCGCGTTGATGGTATTGAGGCCGAGCTGGCTGAGGGGCACTTGGGAAGCCTCTGCGATATCTTCCCCGGCTTCCGTCTGATAGCGCAGGATGAGCTGGGCGGGCTTCCTGGTGAACAGGAAGATAATTTCCGACGGGTTCTTGTTCCCCTGGGCATCAATGGTCGCCGTCTTGCGGCTCTGGGTGTCGGTGAACTCATAGATATCCAGGTTGACCTGCCCCAGATCCACATCGACAATGGTCTCTTCACCCTCTACGATCTTGGCGTTGATCTGATAGATGATGTTGCCATACTGGTCCTTATAGAATACGTCAATAAAGTCCACAAGGGGGGCAGCGGGCGGGGTGGTGTCCACCGGCTCGCCCGCGGTACTCTCATAGACAAAGGTGATACTCTGCTGATCCGCTCCATCCATGGTGACGCGGACATACTGCGTGCTTTCGCCAACCACGCGATACCCTTCAATGGGCTGCGCCTCGATGGCGTTCATCCCGTCATGCACAGTCTGCGTACCGGCAGGAAGCAGCGGATTGCCCGCAGCGTCCAGATAGTTGACGGTGATATCCACCGAGGGAGCTATCAGCGGGCGGTATGTAAACCGGATCTCACCGGGGTTAGCCCCCGAAGCGTCTACCGTCAGCACGACAGGCGTCGAATCGGTCAGCTCCCATCCTTCAATGATCTCGCCCTGAATCAGATGCTCGCCGGCAGAATAGATCCTCTCTAAAGGATCAGCTACAGGATCGCCGTTCTCATCCTCAAAGTAAATGATAATGGCAGCGTCGTTTACAGGTGCCGGCACAACTTTACTATAGATGAACTCAACGACCTGGGGATTGGCCCCGTTTATATCCACAGTCACCAGGCGGGGCTCCACATCCAGGGGCTGATATCCTTCAGGGATAACGATCAGTTCGGGATAGACCATTGTCTCCCCCGGCTGCAGCGTTTTGGTTTGGGAAGGCGCGATCTCCTGGCCGTTGTCCCGGTCAATATAGCGGACGGTGATATCAGCCGGCTGCGCGACAGGCACGGGCAATTCATAATAGAAGTCCACCGATATATTGCCCGTGTTTTCATTCACTTCTATGCCCTGCTCTGTCGGGTAGCCCGCGGCAGGTACATAGCCTTCCTGCAGGTCACTGGCCTGGGGATAGATGGTATAGGCGCCGGCCGCGTTGAAGTACTGGGCAGTCGGGCTGGCAACCGGCTGGCCGTCTGCCACATTCAGATAATTGACTGTCACCGCTGCGTCGATAACAGGCGCAGCTTTACTATAAATGAATTCAACGACCTGGGGATTGGCCCCGTTCATATCCACCGTCACCAGGCGGGGCTCCACATCCAGGGGCTGATATCCTTCAGGGATAACGATCAGTTCGGGATAGACCATTGTCTCCCCCGGCTGCAGCGTTTTGGTTTGGGAAGGCGCGATCTCCTGGCCGTTGTCCCGGTCAATATAGCGGACAGTGATATCAGCCGGCTGCGCGACAGGCGCGGGCAATTCATAATAGAAGTCCACCGATATATTGCCGGTGCTTTCATTCACTTCTATGCCCTGCTCTGTCGGATAGCCCGCGGCCGGCAGATAGCCTTCCTGCAGGTCACTGGCCTGGGGATAAATGGTATAAGCGCCGGCCGCGTTGAAGTACTGAGCAGTCGGGCTGGCAACAGGCTGGCCGTCCGCCACATTCAGATAGTTGACCGTCACAGTCGTGTCGATCACGGCGACAGGCGGTTCAACAACCACCGGCGGCTGGGGCTCCGGCGTCTGCAGCGACACAAAGAGCCAATAGCTCATCAGTATGTTGCCCTGCGCGTCATAGGCATCGACTTGTACAGCGTTTTCAGCCGCGGGGGTAAGCCCGGCATCCGGCCGGATCAGCAGTGAAAGCGGCTGTCCATTGGCAATAGAAAACCCGCCCGGATACTGGCTGAAATTGTCTATAGCGCTCAGCACAGCATCCTTTTGAACAGCTTGCTGGTCCGCGTACAGCCAGTAGCTGTTGGGAAACTCGGCATAGGGCACCGGCACAGCCACGCTTTGCAGCGGCGTGCCGTCATCCGCCTGCCAGCTGAGGATGAAATCTACCGGGTTCTGCGGCTGAACGGCCAGAGAAGCCAGCGGACCCGCGCAGAGCGCCAGAGCCAGAAAAAGGGCCGCGAACCTCCTGAGAAGAGATATTCCATTGGCATTTATCATTTGAATGCCTCCTTAAGATTCATTGTTGGAACAATTCATTAAGATTTTATTACGAAATTATGTAAATGTCAATCAGCACTTATTTCTGCCGCATTCGCTCCATGCTCAGGGAGGATTGGAATCATCATTAGATTTATGGTATAGTACAGGCGCGTGGATATGCGTAAACTATTTGTAAGAAGGACGCTCGGACAGCGGTCTGAGCGCACAGGTACGTACTTTGAATACACCGAAATTCGCCATCTTTATCGATTTGGAAAATACAGGCGCCAAGGTGGAGACCCTCAATAACATCCTTGAAAAGGTGAAAATAAGGGGCGATATCCTGATGGGCAAGGTGTACGGCTACACCGACAGCTTCAGTTCCCTGAAGGAGCTGCTGCTGAGCAACACCTTCACCGTTGTGCCCTCTCTGCGCTTTGGCGTCGCGCAGAAAAACAACGCGGATATTCTGCTGGTACTGGACGCGCTGGAGATCGCCTATTCCAATCCCCAGATCGACAGCTTCTGCATTGTATCCGGCGACAGCGACTATGTACCGCTGGTCGGCAAACTCAAAAGCATGGGCAAATTTGTGCTGGGCATCTCCCGAAGCGAAGTAGCCAGCAGCATATTTATCAACGCCTGCAATGAGTTCCAGTTCCTGGAATCCGTCGCCGTGCGCCGCAAGCCCGAGCCCAAGCGCAAGAAGGCGGTGGATGACGCCCAGGGCGATGACCTGGCGCTCCTCAAACAGATCGAAAGCATACTGGATGAACAGGCCGATGAGGATGAGATGTTCGCCAGCGAACTCAAGGGCATCCTGCTTCGCCTGCGCCCTGACTTTAATGAGAAGACCTACGGCTGCGTTTCTTTCGCCAAGCTCCTGACCAAGCTGTCAGCCAAGTACGGCATCATCAAGGTGAGAAATGACAACTACAACGTCATGGTTTCCCTTGAAAGCGACTCGAATGAAAACGAAAAGGCTGCCAACAAGCTTACGCAGGACAATTGGATCAAGGCCTTCAAGGAGCAGCTGGATCATTACAAGTCTGACGGCTTTGAGCGCATCAACCCCAGCATCCTCAAAGCGGATATGCAAGGCCTTTACCCCGACTTTACCGAGAAGGGCATCGGCTTTAAGCGCTTCAGCGATATGCTCAAAGCGCTGGAGAAAGAGCAGGTGCTCGCCCTTGAGATGGACGAACAGAAGAACATGCTGATCAAAATGCTGTAAGGTGTGCCGTATGAAACCTGTATTTTCGATTGTTATCCCCTGCTATAATGAGGAAGAGGTCATCATGGAAAGCTACAGGCGTATATCCGCCGTGATGCTTTCCATAGGAGAACCCTATGAGCTGGTATTTATCAACGACGGCTCAAAGGACGATACCCCCGTCCTTCTCAACCGTCTGGCGGATGAGGACAGTTCCGTCCGCGTACTGCATTTCGCCAGGAACGCGGGCCACCAGATCGCGGTATCCGCGGGTCTTGACTATGCGGCCGGCTCCGCTGTCGTGATCATCGACGCCGATCTGCAGGATCCGCCGGAGCTGATCCCCGAGATGGCCAGGCTGTGGCGCGATGGCGCGCAGGTAGTATACGGACAGCGCAGGAGCCGCGCGGGGGAAAGCTTTTTGAAGCTGAAGACGGCGGAGCTGTATTATAAGCTGATCCAGAAGCTGACCGGCAATGCCATCCCGCGTGACACGGGTGATTTTCGCCTGGTGGATGAAAAAGTGGCGGACGCCGTTCGCGGCATGCCGGAGCACGCCAGATTTTTGCGCGGTATGTTCGCCTGGGTGGGGTTTAAGCAGGTGCCCCTGCTGTATGACCGCGACAAGCGCTTCGCCGGGCAGACTCATTACCCCTTTAAAAAAATGCTCAAGCTGGCGGCCGACGGCATCATGAGTTTTTCCGACAAGCCGCTCAAGCTGCCGCTGTGGATGGGCCTTGTTTGGCTGTTCCTGGGCGGCCTGGCATTGCTCGCGCTCCTGATCATGGCGCTTGCCGGGCATTCAAACGGAGGGTGGTGGCTGGCCTGCCTGATCATGATCGGTTTCGGCAGCACCCTGGCTTCTATCGGCATCGCGGGAAGCTACCTGGCCCGTGTATATGATGAAGTCAAGCAAAGGCCGCTGTATATCATTGCCGATACCAGAGGGTTTGATGAAGCGGAAGGCGGCTGAGCGATGCAGCTTGAAAGCCCTCCGCTTTTATCCGTCTTTGGCCTGCGCGATAAAAAATCGCTGCGCGGCCTTTCTTTATGTGTTGAAGCAGGCGAGTTCGCCTGCCTGCTGGGCGAAACGGGCACCGGGCTCAGCGATGCTGTAAAATTGATTGCCGGGCGGGGTTCTCCCCTGGGCGGCGACGTCTTTTTCAGAGACGGAAAAATCACCGGCGACTGGCCTGACCGCCGCAAGCTTTGCTATATCCCCGAAACGCCGGCCCCTCTGAGCTTCATACGGAGCAACCGCGCTCTGCTCACTGCCCATGGCTTTAACGCCTCCTCCATGAGCCGGGAGGAGAAGCAGACCTGTCATCGCATCCTGCTCGCGCTGGCCCTCCGGCCTGAGGCGCTGGTGATCTGCGCCGCGGCGGACAAGCTCAAAGGGCAGCTCCGCGCCAGAGTATTCGCAGCCTTGAAGGATGCCGTCCTTTCGGGCATGGGCATCCTGTACGCGACCGAAGACGGGGAACCTGTCATGCCCTTTGCCGACCGCGTATTCCTTTTGTCGCGGGGGCGTATTATCCAGGAGGGAAGCCCTGAGGAACTTTGCGAGCATCCCCTCAGCGAAAAAGCCGCGCTGATGTGCGGTGGCTTTATCCTGATGCGGGGGCAGGCTGCCGCCGTAAAGGGAGACAAGCTTCTGTTCTCGTCAGACGGCCTCAGCATCCCCTGCCGCAGCGAGCTTTGGCTGACGCCGGGGGAACCGCTTACGCTCTGCCTGCGGCACCGGTGGCTTGAATGGAACAAGGAGGCGGATTTGTCCCTTTCTCCCCCTTTGCGGGCGAAACTGCTGCAGGCGGACCCCTGTCCCGCCGGGCACAGGCTGTCATTTCAGCTGACAAACGGCTTGCGTTTCATCCTGGAGCGCGAGGAGCTCCCGGCTTCCCGGCGCCAGCCCGGGGAAAATTATTATTTACGGTGGGACATGGACAAGGCGATCCTGCTCCGCCCTGATGTTGAGGAGAAGCAGTGAAAACAATCGTACTCACGGGCGGCGGTACGGCGGGGCATGTGACGCCCCACCTGGCGCTCATCCCAAAGCTCAAAGAAACAGGCTTCGATATTCACTACATCGGCAGCGCCGGTATCGAGCGGCAACTGATGGAAAACCAGCCGCTCACATTTCATACCGTGCAATCTGGCAAGCTGCGCCGCTATTTCGACTGGAAGAACCTGACAGACCCTTTTCGGGTCGTATGGGGGGCCATCCAGAGCATCCGCCTGATCGGAAAGATCAAGCCCGATGTCTGCTTCAGCAAGGGAGGCTTCGTCGCGGTGCCTGTGGTCATCGGCTGCTGGGTTCACCGTGTCCCGGTGCTGGCCCACGAAAGCGACCTGACACCGGGTCTGGCCAACCGCATCAGCGCCAGATTTGCTAAGAAGGTTGCGGCCACCTTTCCCGAGTGCGCCGAAGCCCTGGCGCCCAAGGGTGTACTGACCGGCACCCCGCTGCGGCCGGAGCTTTTCCTGGGTGAACGGGAGAAGGGGCTGCAACTGGCGGGTTTTCAGGGCAGCAAGCCCGTTCTGCTGATGATGGGCGGCAGCCAGGGCGCGCAAAGCCTGAACAAAACGCTTCGCGAGGCGCTGCCGCGCATTCTCCCCCATATGGATGTGCTTCACCTGTGCGGCAAAGGCAACCTGGATGAAACCCTGGAGAATACGCCCGGCTATTTCCAGACCGAGTTTTTGAGCGGCAGCCTCCCTGACGCGCTGGCCTGTGCCGACCTGGTATTAAGCCGGGCCGGCGCCAATGCCCTGTGCGAGTTTGCCGCGCTGAAAAAGCCAATGCTCCTGATTCCCCTCCCCCTGTCGGCCAGCCGCGGCGATCAGATACTCAACGCCAAAAGCTACGGGGGGAGAGGCCTGGCCAATGTATTGCCGCAGGAGGATCTGACCGCCGATACGCTGGTACAGGCGCTGGAAAAGCTGGCGAATGACGCGCCAAAACTGCGGGAAGCGCTTGCCAGCGAGCCGGCCTCCGACGGCACAGAGGCCGTGCTTAGGCTGATCGAGGAAATCAGCAGATAGCTTTGATCACACAAAAACTGGCTCCTCCGCAAGGAAGAAGCCAGTTTTTTGTATATTAATCTATATTAAAGATAGGGGATCATATCCGCCAATTTACCAAAGACCAGATCAGGCTTCGTCTGGGACGCCGCCAGAATGGCTTCGTCCGTCTCCCCGCTCATCACAAGTATGCCGCACATGCCGCTCCTCAGCGCGGTCTCCACATCCGTATAGAGCCTGTCGCCCACCATGGCCAGTTCCCCCGCTTCCATACCGCTTTGACGCATGGCCTCTTTGGCAATATAGGCATTGGGTTTTCCGATGACCACGTCAGGCATCCTGCCGGTACTGGCATGGATGAAGGCCATGATGGCTCCGATATCGGGGGAGTAGCCGTCCTCTGTGGGGCAGTTGAAGTCCGGATGAGTGGCGATGTAGGGAAGACCCGCCCTCACAAACCGGCACGCGTCATCCATCTTCTTATAATCCAGCTCCGTATCGTAGGCGACCAATACATAGTCGGGATGCTCATTGTCAATCAGCAGCCCCATCTCCTCCAGCTCACCCTTTAATATTTTATTTCCAAGCAAAAAAGCTTTCCGGCCGGAATGCTCATGCATCGCATAGCGGCAGGCTGCCTGTCCGCTGGTCATCACCCGGATGAAGGGCTCCCTGACGTTCATGCGCCTCAGCTTTTCCTCATAGTAACGCACGGAACGGGAGGAATTATTGGTTAAAAACATCACCTGGCGGCCGGTGCGCTCCACCGCGTCAAGAAAATCGAGCGAACCGTCCAGGAGTTTGTTTCCCAGATAAAAGGTGCCGTCCATGTCCAGCAAAAAGCATTTCACCCCGGATAGTTTCTGTCGGATGTCTTGGTCAGTCATGCCATGCTCCTTCGCGTTCTCTTTGCGCATCGCGCTTGAGCGCGCTCAGCCGCTTCATGACGTCATTTTCCCCGCGCCCGAAGTAATCATACAGATGCCTGTACTCCCGGTACAGCCTGTCATAGACGGCACTGTGCTCCGAATTGGGATAATACACCATTTCACAGCCCGGCGCCATATGCGACGCGGCCTCCTCAGCGCTGTCCCAGCCGCCATGCATGCTGCCCGCCGCGGCCGCGGCGAAAATGGCGCTGCCCAGCGCGCCGCTCTGCGTTGCGGCCGCTATCTCGACCGGCATGCCGCAGACATCAGCCAGTATCTGCATGAGCAAGGGGTTTTTGCGGCTGATGCCGCCTGTGGCCGCGAACCGGTCCACCCTGACGCCATGCTCGCGGTAATTATCAATGATCACGCGGGTGCCAAAGGCAGTCGCCTCCAGCATAGCGCGGTAGATATCCTCCGCCCGGCTGGCGGGGGTGAGCCCCAGGATGAGGCCGCTCAGATCGCTGTCTGACAGGGTCGATCGGTTGCCCCGCCAGAAATCCAGCGCCAGCAACCCGCTTTGTCCGGGCTTTTGCTTTTGCGCAAGGCCGGTCAGATAGCTGTGCAGGCTGATCCCCTGCTCCCGCGCCGCCTTGGCATATCCTTCAGGCACAAGGTGCTCCGTCAGCCACGCGTAGGCGTCGCCCACGCAGCTTTGCCCCGCCTCGTAGCCGTAAAAGCCCGGCATCATGCCGTCCTCCACCACGCCGCAGATGCCGGGCACAGGCCTCTCTTCCTCCCCCAGCACCAGGTGGCAGCCGGATGTGCCGGCGATATACAGCATCGTCCCGGGCTGTGTGATGCCGCAGCCCGTCATGCAGGCATGGGCGTCAATGAGGCTGACTGCCACGGCGATGCCGGGGGTCAGTCCAAGCCTTTTCGCCATGTCTGCCAGCAGTTCTCCTGCCTTGCCGCCGACGGGGAGCACGTCGCCCGAAAGCTTGTCCCGCATAACGGAGGCCAGGCCGGGGTGAAGAGCCGCGAAATAGTCTTCAGAGGGGTAACCGCCCTGTTTGCTGTACAAGGCCTTATACCCGGCTGTGGAAACGCTTCGCGCCTTGCGGCCGCACAACTGCCAGACAAGCCAGTCGCCGGCCTCTATCCAGGCATCCGCCGCCTCATAGACTTCCGGCGCTTCCTCCAGCGCCTGCCAAAGCTTGGGCACCGCCCACTGAGCGTCCACCCTTCCCCCGCATCTGAATAGCCAGGGTTCCCCGCGCCGGGCCGCCAGTTCGGTCATCCGGTCGGCATACCGCTGGGGCGCGTTATGCTGCCAGAGCTTGGCATAGGCATGAGGCACCCCCGCGTATTCGGGGAAAGAGCACAGAGGCGTCCCGTTTTTCGTCACGGGCAGCAGGGTACAGGCGGTCGCGTCTATCCCGATGCCGATGATATCCTGAGCGCAGCCGGGCGCGTTCCGCAAGGCCAGAGCGACACTTTTTTCCAGAGCGAAGAGGTAATCTGCCGGATCCTGAAGCGCCCAGCCAAACCCCAGCTTTTCGCCCGAAGGAAGCGCCGACTCCATGACACCGTGGGGATAATCGCAGACCCCTGAAGAGAGCTCCCTGCCCGTCCGCGCGTCAACCAGCAGCGCGCGGGCGGACAGGGTGCCGAAATCGATTCCGATGCAGTAATGGGGCACGCCGAATCCTCCTTGGTTATGAAAAGATCAGCACTCAACTCTTGAAGATTCTCATGGAGGCTTCCGGATTGTTGCAGGTCACCAGCCTGGCGCCGCAGTAGCGGGCATAGGCCGCTTGGCGGTCATCATCCGGGCAATACGCCCAGGGAAGAATGCCCATCTCTTCAAAATCCTGCACGCGTTCGGGCGTCAGCAGGCTCATTTCGATGCCCACCGCTGTCATATGGGAAAACGTGCCCTTCAGGCCCGGCTCAAAATGCTTGAGCTTGAAACCCGAAAAGCCTTGCGTGGGCAGATCATACTTCAGGTGGAAAAGCTTAAGGATCTCAGCCTCAAAACAAGTGAACACACAGTTTGAGACCAGGTTGTATTTCTCAAGTATTTTCAAGGACTTCGCCACGCATTCTTCGGAGTAATCCTTGATCTCAACATTCAGCAGCGTCCCGGGATGCCGCGCTATCAGCTGGCAGAACTCATCAAAGGTGGGAACACGCTGCCCCTTGAACTCAGGGGCGAAGCGGACCCCGGCATCCAGCGCCTCGATCTCTTTAAGCGTCAGGCTGCGTACGGCGCCTGTCCCATCGGTGGTGCGGTCCACCGTCAGATCATGGATCACCACGATCTCACCGTCCCTGGTGACATTCAGGTCCATCTCCAGCATATCCACACCCAGCTCGATGGCTTTTTCGAAGGAGAGGATGGTGTTTTCAGGGTAATGGGCCTTGATACCCCGGTGGCCCGCGACGATACGGCTGTTCTTATCAAGCAGTTTTGGGGGGATGTACATGGCGGTACGCTCCTATTTCTTTATCATTCTCTGCCAGGCTTCCGGCAGGGGAATTTCACTGATCATGGCATCGATGCTGGAGAGAGGACAAAGGTTATAAAAGTACTCCTTGCCAAATTTTGAGGAATCGCACAATAGCACCTTACGTTTGGCGTGCTTGAACATGGTCTGACGCAGCCTGGCTTCCTCTATGGACGTATCATTGATCATCCCGGCGGCCGATACACCCAAGCAGGAGAAAAACATGATGTCCACGCAAATGCTTTCGATCATCCCCTCGGCATGGTGCCCCACCAGGCTGAAGGAGTTATCGATCATCGTGCCGCCGGTGCACAAGGTCTTGATGTGCATCTTGCCCAGTTCCAGCGCGGCCTTGATGCCATTGGTGATTACGATCAGGTTGTCGGACGCCCGCAGATAAGGGATGAGCGCGAAGGCGGTGGTTGACGCATCCAAAAGGATGACATCGTTCTCCTTGATCAGTCCGGCTGCCTTCCTGGCGATCGTGTCCTTGGCCTGCGCGTTGACGTTCTCACGCAGATACAGGGGTACATCGCGGTTGCTCTGCTTCACCAGGATGGCCCCGCCGTGCACCCTGCGGATAACACCGGTCTTTTCCATCGAGGTCAGATCACGGCGAATGGTCGCCTCGCTGACAAAGAGCTTCCTGGCCATTTCCATCACCGTGACAGAACGCTCCTCGCTCAGCATTTCTTTGATTTGACTATACCGTTCTTCTCCCAGCATTTGATCACCTCTCCACATATTATAGCTCGTTTTTGACTATTTGCAAGCTCGTTTGTGATTGTTTTTGCGCATTATAATGCTAATTTTTGCCAGTTTATCAACCATATGGACAGATATTGACATCCATATGAACACACATGTACTATTTGCTTATCGTATGGACAAGGCTGTTCGCAAGAGATCCGGTAAATAATTATCAACTACACAAAGCACAGCCGCCGCCTAATGTTTGAAAGTGAGCATGAGCCTGATATGACCGATTTTTCCGCCATGACGATCCCGGAACTGTTATCCGGGCAGTCACACCTCTGCGCCTGCGGACGCAGCCATGACACCGAACTGAAATATGTCAGAATAGAATCCGGAGCTGTACGCCATTTGCCCGAAGCCCTTGAAAAGCTGTCTGTCTGCCGTCCCTTTATCGTTTTTGACCGGAATACCTATAAGGCAGCAGGCAAAGAGGTGCAGGAATCGCTCGGCAAGGCCGGGATCAAGTACAGCCTGTTTATTTTTGAACCCACCCTGCTGAAAATGGAGCCCGATGAGTACGCCGTCGGCGCCCTCACCATGGGCTTTGACCCCGCCTGCGACGGCATCATCGCCGTAGGCAGCGGTGTGGTCAACGATTGCTGCAAGGTGCTGGCCCATGCGTCGAAATTGCCTCAGCTGGTCGTGGCGACCGCCCCTTCGATGGACGGCTACGCGTCCAACTCCTCCTCCATGATCCGCAACCACATCAAGGTCTCCCTCTATGTTCCATGTCCGCGGGCTATCATCTGCGATACGGATATCATGAAGGACGCGCCGCTTGAGATGCTGATGGCAGGCCTGGGCGATATGCTGGCCAAGTATATCTCTGTATGTGAGTGGCGGATATCCCATCTGGTCACCGGAGAATACTACTGCGAGAACATCGCAGGCCTAATGCGCGCTTCTGTCAACAAATGCTGGAGCATGGCCGAAAGACTGATGCAGCGAGACCCCGAGGCCGTGGCTGCTGTCACGGAAGGCCTGATCCTCTCGGGCATCGCCATGAGCTTTGCCAAGATCTCCCGCCCCGCGTCGGGGCTGGAGCACTACTTCTCCCACCTGTGGGAAATGATGGCCTTGGCTAGAGGGGATGAATCCCACCTGCACGGCATTCAGGTCGAAATCGGCACGGTCATCACGCTGTTCCTGATGGAAGAGTTGAAGAAGGTTGTCCCCAACTCTGAACAGGCCAGGGCAGCGATGGCCTCCTTCGATCAGCAGCAGTGGGAGGATGAGGCGCGGGGTATTTTCGGCAAAATCGCCCCTGCCATCATTGACGCCGCGCAGACGTCCGGTCTTAATAGCCCGCAGCGCCACGCCAGGCGCCTGGACAAGATACTGGCCCATTGGCCTGACATCGTGAAGATCATTGATGAAGAACTGCCCGGCGCGCAGGAGACCCTGGGCAGAATGAAGCAGCTTGGCATGCCCCACTGCCCGCGCGACCTGGGCTTAGATCTGGATGAGACAAAAAAGGCCTTCATCGGCTCCCGCGTTATCCGCGACAAGTACCTGACCAGCACCCTGATCTGGGACCTGGGTCTGACCGGGCAGTTTAAAGATTTGCTGAAAGACAATTACTGATGACAGCCAGGGGCGCTTTACAGAATTTTTACGCGCTTATTTCATATAGGCGGAAGATTCAAGGTAATCCAGGCTGTATGATCAGCCTGAACAACATTCATGGCAGGAGAAGGACGATGGCAGAGATAGTATTCAAAAATGTAAGTAAATCCTTTGACCAGAACAAGGTGATCGAGGATCTCGATCTGACCATTAAGGATGGAGACTTCACAGTGCTGGTCGGCGCGTCGGGCTGCGGCAAAACGACCTTGCTGCGCATGATCGCAGGCATCGGCAACGCAACCAGCGGGCACATCTATCTGGACAACACGGATATTACCGATCTGGCCCCCAGCAAGCGCGGGATCGCCATGGTTTTCCAGAATTATGCCATCTATCCTACCATGACCGTGCGGGAAAACATCGAATTCGGCCTTAAAAACAATAAAGTCCCCAAAGCTGAACGCAATGCCCTGATCACAGAGTATTCTGAGATCGTCGGTCTGACCGATTACCTGGACCGCAAGCCTTCCACGTTATCGGGCGGACAGCGCCAGCGCGTGGCTCTCGCCCGTGCCATGGTCAAGAAGCCAAAGGTTTTCCTCATGGATGAGCCGCTGTCAAATCTGGATGCCAAACTGCGCGTCGCCATGCGGTCGGAGCTGATCCAGCTTCATAAGCGCCTGAAAACCACGTTCGTGTATGTTACCCACGATCAAGTGGAAGCGATGAGCATGGCCGATACCATCATCCTGATGGATAAGGGCAAAATCCAGCAGGAGGCTTCACCGGAGGAGATCTACAAAAACCCCAACAATATCTTTACCGCCCAGTTTATTGGTACTCCGCCTATGAATATCATCAAGCAGCCCAGCGAAAACTCTATGGGATTCCGGCCGGAGGATGCTGTATTGGGTACAAGCCAGTCTCATGGCGGCTTCAGCCACCGCGTATCAATACTCACCCGGGAAATGCTTGGATCCGAGGTGCTGTATATGCTCGATCTGGCGGGCAGCCATATCATGGTCAAATGCCATAAAGATGCAGACTGGGATGAGGGTGAGTTATTTCTTCATGTACAGTCAAAGGACCTCTACTTCTTCGACGCACAGGGCAAGCGCGTTAGGCAGGACGAGAATCCTCATTTATTTTCACAGTGCCTGATAGCCGCGGAGGGTATGAGCCGTGCTTAATAAGAGCATCAAAGGCAAAAATTTGTGCAGCTTTTTTGCGGGCATTGGTATCCTCCTTGTTATTTTAGGTTATTTCGGCCTGAAAACGATCAATGAAAATGTAAAGATCTCAAGCGGGATTTTTGAAAGCCTGATTAAAGGATGGAGCCTTCCAGCCATGATCATCGGCTGCCTGATGATAGCCGGGTCCTTCATCTTAGGCAATCGCTATGTGCTGGGCAGCACCAAGCTTGCCAACTATCTCCCCTACCTGTTCATCATCCCTGCCATGGTGTTTCTGATCATCTTTGTCATTTACCCCATGTTCAACCTGATCTACCTGAGCCTTTTTCAGGGCAACGTCATGCGGCCTACCAAAGCCTTTGTAGGGCTGAAGAACTATCATTCCATTTTCTTCGTCAAACAGGATTTTCTTGTAGCGCTTGCCAATACCGCCGTATATACGGGCTCGGTGGTTGTCCTGCTGATTTTCTTTGCGATCATATTCGCGCTTTGGATGTACAAAGACAGGCGGATCAACCGCTTCTCCCAGACTGCCATCTTTACGCCGCACCTGATTGCGGCTGTCTCCACCGCTTTCATCTGGTCGTGGATCATGGACCAAAACTCCTATGGGCTGCTCAACTCCGTTCTCAAGTCGCTGGGGCTTCCTATGCTCAGATGGCTTGAAAGCACTGATACCGCGATGATGTCTATTGTCATCGTCAATGTGTGGAAATCCATCGGCTACTATGCTTTGATTGTGTTGTCGGCCATGAAATCCATACCAACGGAAATTTATGAGGCGGCTGAGCTTGACAATACCAAGCCATTGAAACGCTTTTTCAAAATTACGCTTCCGCTGCTTTCTCCCCAGCTGTTTTTTCTTCTGATCACCATTACGATCGGGTCTTTCAAGGTATTTGATTCTATCAATATCATGACCGCGGGAGGACCGGGCACCTCGACAGAAGTCATCTCGCGCTACATTTACGAATATGCCTTTATCCGCAGCAACACGCTCGGCATGGGATCTGCTGCCGGTGTCGTGATGATGCTGATCCTGATACTGCTCACGCTCATCTACTTCCGTGGCCTTGAAAACAAGGTCCACTACCAGTAAGCCGGAGGATAGCATCATGAAGAACAATTTTTTCCAGGACCGGCAGCTCAAACGCAGGCTGCGCAACTACCTGCCCAGCCTGCCCGGCGATTTAATAAAACTGGCCGTCATCCTCCTGTTTCTGTTTCCCTTCTACTGGATGTTTATTACATCTTTCAAAAACTATTCAGAATCCATTTCCTTCCCACCTTCCGTTTGGCCAAAGAACTTCACCTGGGATAACTATGACCGCATTTTCAACGGAATGGATATTAACCTATGGAACTATGCCAAGAACTCGGTCATTATCACCGGCACGATCATTATTCTTCAGATGATTATCATGGTACCCGCCGCTTATGCCTTTGGAAAGTTCAACTTTTTCGGCAAGGGCATGCTTTTCGGGCTTGTGCTGATTGCCTTCATGATCCCAGATCAGATCACCTTCATCAGCGTCTATCTCACCATGTCTGACTGGGGGCTGATGAGAACCCTGTGGCCGCAGATTCTTCCTTTCGCCGCGAATGCCTTTGGCATCTTCCTTCTGCGGCAAGGATTTATGCAGGTGCCTGATGAGATCATCGAATGCGCCAAGCTGGACGGCGCGAGTGAGATGAAGATCATGCTGCGAATTCTTTTGCCCATGACAACATCAAGTTTGATTACCATCGCCCTTTTCTCCTTCGTCGCTCATTGGAACGCCTATTTCTGGCCCCTGGTGATGACCAACAGTGAGGAGGTCCGCCCTCTCACCATGGCCATTGAAAAGATCAAAAGCAACGAAATGGGCATTCAATGGAACACCATCATGGCTGCCAACGTAATCCTGGTCATCCCTGTGCTGGTCATCTACTTGTTTGCCAGCAAACGGATCATCCGTGCCTTCGCCTATAAAGGCATGAAATAATGAATTTCACGGTGGGTAAACTCACCGAGAAAAATAAACCTATGGAGGATGGACCCATGAAGAAACTTGCCGCGCTAGCCCTCGCCATGACGATGCTCCTCAGCATCTCAGCGACCGCCTTGGCACAGTCCCCCGAGATCGTCGTCGAGATTTGGCACACCCGCGGTGCCGGCGCCAACCTGGAAGTAATGGAAGCTTCTGTCAAAACCTTCAACGAGACCATCGGCAAAGAAAAAGGGATCAGGGTTGACCACGTTTTCCAAGGCCCCTACATCGAGACAATGACCAAGACCATGAATGCCATCGCGGCCAATGAACCCCCGGAAATGGTTGTCCTTGAGCGCGCGGCCGGTGTGCCTGTTATGGCTGCCGAAGGCGTTTTAGCGGACCTTGGCCCCTATGTGGAAAAGAGCAATCTTGACCTGGACAACTTTGCCCAGATCCTGCTGGCCTACTCCTATGATCAGGACGGACAGCTGATTTCTCTCCCCTACATCCGTTCCACCCCGGTGTTCTACTACAACAAAACCATGTGGGACGCGGCAGGTCTGACTGCCCCCACAACCATTGATGAATTGATTGCCGCCGGCAAGCTGCTGACGAAAATGGGCGCAAACAACGAGACCGATGTATACGGCTTCCAGCTTCTGAACGATCCGGCCTGGTTTATCCAGAACATGCTGGTGCAGCTTGGTTCCAACATCTTCACCGAAGACGGCCTGTCCGTTCCTGCGCTTGAAGACGGCACCATGCTCAAGACCCTGTCCGCCTGGCGTGAATGGGTTGACGAAGGCTGGTGCGCCCCCTTCGTATCGACCAGCGCCGCGGATGCCATGTACGCTCTTTTCAACCAGGGCCGCCTGGCCAGCTTTATGCAGTCCTGCGGATCCATGTCCAATATAATCAAAAACGCCAGCGAAGCTCCGGAACCCTTTGAAGTCGGCGTAGCCTTCCTGCCCACCTGGGACAAGCCCGCGGCACCGACCGGCGGCGGAAACATTGCCATGATCAGCGAAGGCAATGACACAGAGCACCTTGACGCCGCCTGGGAGTTCATCAACTTCCTGATGAGCGATGAACAGGTTGCCTACAGCGCCGCCAAGACCGGCTATCTCCCCTCTACAAAGACCTCTACAAACGCTCAGATCCTTCAGGATCTGTACGCCCAGTATCCCCAGTACAAGGTTGCTTTCGACCAGCTGGAGATTGGCCAGGAGATCCCCTACAGTCAGTATAAGGATGACTTTGAGAAGGCCTGGCGTTCTGTCTGTTCCCTGCTGATTCAGGACCGCAGCATCACTGCCGAAGAAGCCGTTCAGATGCTCAAGGACGAAGCTTCCATCATTTTCCCGTAAGCAAAAATAATCCCTTGCCCCTAACGCAAAGGTTTAGAAACGCAGAGCGCTTGTCCCTTTACGGGGACAAGCGCTCTGACAATAGTGCGCGCTGATCATGGGCGGCATTGTCCAGGAATTGGTGGATGATCTGATACAGGAAGGCCACTGCTTTGGGCACAGCCGCTGTCCCTTGCACAACTCCATTACCATTCTGCATCCTGAAATGCTTAAGCTGCTGCTGTTTAAAAAATGCAAGGAGGCGGTATCAGGCTTCTTTTGCACAGCGAACTGACCGGCACCAGCGTGGAGGACGGAAAACTTCTCTCTGTTACTATGACTGGCAAGGGAACACATACCCGGATCGAAGCGGATGTATTTATCGATGGAACGGGCGACGGTGATCTGGGCTATATGTGCGGCGCAAACTATGAAAAGGGCGCCGCTGCTGCAGGCGTCATGCAGCCGCCCACGGTGATGTTTTCGCTGATCGGCGTGGAGGAGGATAAGTTCTTCGCATTTCTCGATGCCCATCCCGAAAACATGAAGCAGCCTGACAGCATGGCTGTGGGGCCGGGTTATAATACCTCCTTGTGGCGAAGCACGCCAAACCATGTCTTTGTGGGTATGCAGGCCTATTTGAATCAGCTGCGCCGCGAGCATAATATCCCGATCCTTCGGGAAAACATCATCTATATTAG